>RECL01000411.1 GCA_007694025.1 Spirochaetaceae bacterium | reverse complement strand
TCCGGGGACGTCTCCCCGAGCGGCAGGCTTGTCGACACGATCGCGTACCGACTGGAGGATTACCCCTCCTCCGAGCACTTTGGCAGCAAGGAGTTCAACTGCTACACCGAGGACATCTACGTAGGCTACAGGTACTTCGAGACCTTCAAGCCGCAGGCCGTGCAGTACCCGTTTGGCGCGGGGCTCTCATACACGACGTTTGCGCACGAGTCGGTCGCGATGTCGGAGCACGGGAGCGGCGCTGCGAAAGTGCTCACCTGTACCGTCACGGTGAAGAACACCGGTTCCGAGCACGCCGGCAAGGAAGTGGTTCAGGTCTACTGCGAGGCGCCGCAGGGTAGCCTGGGAAAGCCGGCACGAGTCCTGGTGGGGTTCGCGAAGACCTCGCTCCTGGCGCCCGGGCAGACCGAGAGCGTGCGGATATCGATCCCACTGGCGTCGCTTGCCTCCTACGACGATAGCGGCGCGACCGGCCACAAGTCGGCGATGGTTCTGGAGCCGGGATCCTACCGATTTTACGTCGGGGGCAGCGTCAGGGACGCGAGGTTGGTGCATCCTCCACAGGAAGTGCCGGAGCTTCTGGTGGTGGAGCAGCTTGAGGAAGCGTTGGCACCGACCGCGTCCTTTGCGCGTATCAAACCCGGTGACCGTCTGGCAGACGGCACCTATGAGAAGGCGAGCGAACCGGTTCCGCAACGTACGGTGTCGCTGGCAGACCGCATCGGGAGCCGCTTGCCGCCAACGCTTCCGGTCACTGGAAACCAGGGAATCACGTTGCGGGACGTGAAGGAGGGACGCGCTTCCATCGAGAGCTTCGTCGCGCAGATGAACGGCGATGATCTTGCAGCCCTGATTCGTGGTGAAGGGATGTGCAGCCCGAGGGTAACGCCGGGAACGGCTTCTGCCTTCGGCGGGGTGACGGATCGTCTCTGTGAACTGGGCATTCCTGTGGCCGCAGCCGCCGACGGTCCTTCAGGGATTCGAATGGATAGCGGGCACAAAGCGTCTCAGGTGCCGATTGCGACGCTGCTCGCCTGCACGTGGAACCGGGCTCTCAATGCAGAGCTCTTCGCGCTGGTTGGCGCAGAGCTGCGTGCGTACGAGATCGACACCCTTCTGGGACCGGGCATCAACATCCACCGGCATCCGCTGAACGGGCGCAACTTCGAGTACTTTTCCGAGGATCCCCTGATAACCGGCACGATCGCGGCCGCGCAGACATCGGGACTCGCCAGTACCGGTGTATCGGGCACGATCAAGCACTTTGCCGCGAACGATCAGGAAACGGCACGGTCGGATGCGGACAGCATCGTCTCCGAGCGTGCGCTGCGAGAGATACACCTCAAGGGCTTTGAGATCGCGGTCAAAGAGGGAGGAGCATCGTCGGTCATGACGGCGTACAATCCGTTGAACGGCCACTGGTGCGCGTCGAACTATGATCTCAACACGACCATACTGCGCGAACAGTGGGGCTATACCGGCATCGTCATGACCGACTGGTGGGCAAAGATGAACCATCCAGTTGATGGCGGCGAGGCAAACCGCAGCTTCACCGCCTATATGGTCCGAGCCCAGAACGACCTCTACATGGTGGTCGAAAATGAGAAGGCCGCGAGCAATCCCGTGAACGACAATACGCTGGCCGTCCTGGAGTCGGGCGGGTTGACCCTGGGCGAGCTGCAACGGTCGGCGGTGAATATCTGCCGTTTTCTCATGTCGGCCCCGGTGATGGAACGACCATTGGCTGCGTATGATCCCATCAAGAGTTTCCGCTCTGTCTCGGTCGCAAGCGGTGACGCTGTTCCGGTGGAGGAGGATATCGACTACGCAGAGCAAGGGAGCGGCCCCATAGCCGTTCGTGTCGACACGCCGGGGGTGTACCAGGTCAAGACGACGGCGCGTAATGCGCGCCATCCGATGGCACAATCGAGTTGCACTCTCTATCTGAACGGGGAGTTTGCGATGACGCTCTCGCTCAACGGGACGGAAGGACGGCCGGTTGAGGTGAGCGGGAGAAAGATCCGTCTGGAGGCGGGTTACTACACGGTGCGCATCGATTTCGTGAAACCAGGAATTGTGCTCGATACGCTGCGGTTCACGGAGATCGAGGCATAGTGGGCGAAGATCGCTGCCGGGCGCGGCAGACACGCGTCCAGGGTCGACATCCCGACATAGAGCGTCGTGATCGCTTGCAGCGCCGTCCAGTCCACGGTACCTTGAAGCGAGAGGTACGTGATGAGTGTTCAGCTGCCATTGGACACGATGTCAGTCGTGGAGAAGCTTCGGGCTATCGAAGACATCTGGTCCGATCTCCTCAGAAGCCCTGAGAACATACCGTCGCCGGACTGGCATCGTGACGTTCTGAACGCCCGGGAGCGAAAGCGGAAAGACGGTTCGCTCGCTTTCGAAGACTGGACAGTCGCCAAGCAACGGATTCGCAATAGAACCCGGAGCCGTGTTGGCCTAGACGCATAGTAGGTTGAACTCATGACGCGCTCGGGCGCGGCTCTGCCTTGCCTCACCCACGGGTTGCTCCTCACCCTGCCGGTCACCCCTCGCGTTGGTCGGCCGGTGGTGATACCATCGACCCACCGGAGGTCCGATGCCAAAGCAAACCATCATCAAGGCCGTCGCGCTCTACGACCGCGGCACGCGAACAGAGAGCCGCAGGATCGTTGTGGAGGGGTCGCGCATCGCCGAGGTCGGCGCGTGGGGCAGCGGGGCGGGCAAGCCGGACGCGGAAGGCTTCGTGACGCCGGGCCTGGTGGACGCGCACTCGCACATCGGGATGTTCCGCGAAGGCGAGCCGCAGGCGGAGGCCGAGGGTAACGACAAGACCGCGCAGATCATGCCGCTCTCCGACCCGTTGAACTCGATCTACTTCGACGACCGCGCATTTGCCGACGCGGTCGACTTTGGCGTGCTCTACTCGTGCGTCGTCCCCGGATCGGGAAACCTGGTCGGTGGCAAGGCGAAGGTAATCCGCACCTTCGCGAAGAACCGCAAGGACGCCGTCGTGTCCGACTACGGCTACAAGATGGCGCTCGGGTTCAACCCCCGATCCACAACCGAGTGGAAGGGCGAGCGCCCGACGACGCGGATGGGCATCTACCAGATGCTGGAGAAGCGCTTCGACGAGGTGCTCGCAAAGAAGGCGAAGAACGATCTCATCCTGGCGAAGACGCTCCGCGACCTGTCCCGGTCGGCGCCGGAGAAGGGACTGGGGCCGAAGGAGCTCGACGTCGAGCGCGACGCAGCACGACGCACGGCCGAGCTCGAGCTATCGACCGAGGAGCTCGGCCTGCTCGATCTCCTCTCCGGAAAGAAGACCGTCAAAGTGCACGTTCACAAAGAGGACGACGCGCTCTACCTGATCGACCTGGCGAAGCGCTACCGGCTGCGCGTGACCGCCGAACACTGCATGGACATCCATCACAAGGAGATCTTCGACGAGCTCGCGCGCGCCGACATCCCGGTTGTCTACGGCCCGATGGGCAGCCTGGCGTACAAGGTCGAGCTCAAGCACGAGGACTACCGCAACGC
>RECL01000437.1 GCA_007694025.1 Spirochaetaceae bacterium | reverse complement strand
GACACCCACGTCTACCGCCGCCTGCAGCAGCGGATCGACGAGCTGCCCGTGCCGTTTCCACGGTCGGATTCGGGGGCGGAGATCAGGCTCCTGCGCGCGCTCTTCGACCAGGAGGAGGCGACGGTCGCGCTCGAGCTCAGCGCGGTAGCCGAGCCGGTCGCTGCGATCCACCGACGGCTCACGCGTTCAGGTATCCATATCGACCATGACCGTCTGGCGACGCTTCTGAAGGCACTCGCCCGAAAGGGCGCGATCGCGAGCGGCGTCTCAAGGGTCCGCGGCGCCGGCGGATATCGGCCGGTGCGGACGTACGGGCTCGCGCCGCTCGTGGTCGGAATGTTCGAGTTCCAGGTCGACCGGCTCACGCCCGAGTACGTGCGCGACTTCCACGAGTATCTCGACGATGGCTTTCGGGCCTCGGTCGTCGGCGTGAAGACCGGCCAGTTGCGCACGGTGCCGGTGCGTAAGGAGCTCACCGCCGGGCGGGCTGTGGGTTCGTACGACGACATTCGGGGCTACGTCCGCCGCCATCCGGGGCCGTTCTCGGTCATCAACTGCGTCTGCAGGCAGAGCGCGTCGCTCGTCGGCCAGGCGTGCACGACCAGTTCGACGCACGAGACGTGCCTCATGATCGGCCACGTGAACCCGACCGGTCGCGAGCTCTCGCGCGAGGAGGTCGTGTCGATCCTCGACCGCGCAGAGGCCGAAGGTCACGTCCTCCAGCCGCAGAACTCGCGACGCCCTGCGTTCATCTGCTGCTGCTGCCGCGACTGCTGCGAGATCCTGCGCAACGCGCGCAAACTCCCTCGTCCGGCCGATGCTGTCCCGACCGCCCACCTCGCGCGGGTCCAGACCGAGCGGTGCACCGGGTGCCGCATCTGCGTGAAGCGGTGCCCGATGGACGCGATCACCCTCGCCGACCGGCGCGCGAGCGTCGATGCGTCGCGCTGCATCGGCTGCGGCCTGTGCGCGACGACCTGTCCCGAGCACGCGATCTCTCTCTCGCGACGTCGCGGTGCGCGGCGGCCGCCCCGGAACAACACGTGGATGTACCTTCGCATGTACTTCGATCGCGGCGGGCCGCTTCGCGTACTCACGCTTGCGGTTCGCACGCTCCTGGGGAAGAAGATCTGATCCAGGGTTCCAGCCACGCGATCCACGCGTCCACCCCCGCTCCGGTCCGACACGACAGCGGGATGAGCGGTGCGCCCGGGTTGAGCACCTCGATGCGCCGTCGCGCCGCTTCCAGGTCGAACTCGGCCAGCTCGCCGTAGTCGGTCTTGTTCACGATGACCGCATCGGCGGCGCGGAACATGATCGGGTACTTCAGCGGCTTGTCGTCGCCTTCCGGGAAGCTCAGAATCGCGACGCACAGGTGCGCTCCGGTGTCGTGCTGCGCCGTGCAGATGAGGTTCCCGACGTTCTCCAGGATAATCAGGTCGAGCGCGTCCAGGTCCATGCCCGTCACCGCCGCCTCCATCATCGCCGCCTCGACGTGGCAGAAGCCGCCGGTCTCGATCTGGACCGCCGGGATGCCCACCGCCGCGATCCTGTCGGCGTCGACCGTCGAGTCGATGTCGGCTTCGACCACGGCGATCGAATACCGGTCGCGCAGCGCCTCGATCGTCCGGAGGATGAGGCTCGTCTTCCCCGATCCCGGCGACGACATCAGGTTCAGGAGGGTGACCCCGTGGGAGGAGAGTCGCTCCCGGAGGTCCAGAGCGCGGGCCGAGTTCTCGGCAAGGATGCTCTCGCGAATCCGAATTACGCGGGTTTCGTTCATCAGCTGACCTCGATCTCCTCCACGGTGTAGTCCGCCGTGCGTACCATACCGCACCGCCCGCTTCCGCAGGCGGGACACGCGATCCGGTCGACCTCGCTCATCAGCATCGCGAAGCGCCGACCACACGCTTCGCACGCGAACTCCGGGGCAATGCGCTCCACCTCCAGCCGCGCGCCCTCGGCACGGGTGCCCTCAGCCAGCTTGTCAAAGTAGTGCTGCAGCCACAGCGGCTGCAGATCCGCAATCTCGCTCACCACCAGCAGAACCCGGTGTACGCGATGCGCCCGGTTCCGCCGTGCGTGCGTGAGCACCGTACGGAGAATCCTGTTCGTGATCGCGAGCTCGTGCACCGCCCCTCCGCCCTCGTACTCTACCACGCCGCGGGCTTGCCGTGTGCGAGCCAGGACCGGGGGCCGGGGCCAGAAGGCCGGGCCCAGGAGGGGGAGCGGCGCGCCCTCAGGCCCGAACTTCACCCCACCCTCAATCCCGACCACGCGGCTCCCCCTCGCTCCCGCCTGCGCGTCGTTGCGGTCGCAACGACGCGCACGCTCCCGCTACCCCCTCGTAGGCCGGACGCAGGTCGTCGCACCGGTCACAGGTTCTTCGCAGATTGTACCGCTACGTACTCGACGACAGCTTTCTGAAGCCGCGGTGTGTCCTTCGAATCCCTCCCGTCGATCATGAGCTTCAGCTCAGATTGCGGTGCCAGTCGAGACGATAACCCGGCTCTGGCGAGCGCGCTGGTGACGCGTTCGGCTTCCTCGGGGTTCGGATTCCCGAAGAGGCGCAGCTACCGCACAAGAAGTGACCCGTCAAGAACCGCTGACAGAGAGACCGGATGGGGCAACGCGACGGTGCCGGAATGGCGGCGATCAAGCTATAATGCCCGGCGATGCACCTGTCCACGCTGGCTCATGACAAGGAGTTGATCATCTTCTGCGATGAGTCGGTCTCAAAGGGGGAGTTCTTCTCGAACTTCTATGGTGGCGTCGTCGTCGGTTCTTCGAGCTTCCAGGAGATCACGCAAGAACTTGAGGAGACCCGCAACTCGCTCGATATCCGCTCCGAGGTCAAGTGGTCGAAAGTGTCCGAGCCGCGACTTGAGCCCTACACCGAGCTACTGAGGCGGTTCTTCACCTTCGTGCTGCAGGATCGACTGAAGGTCAGGATCATGTTCACGCAGAACGCTCATGAACCAATCGGATTGTCTCAGGATCATCGTGAGAATGCGTACTTCATCCTCTACTACCTGTTCATCAAGCACGCGTTCAACCTTCTATACGCACCTCACGATTCGCAAGTGCGACGGTTGCGGTTGTACTTCGATCAGTTTCCTGACACCAAAGCAAAGGTTGCCCAATTCAGAGAGTACCTTCTCGCGTTGCACCGGAACCGAGAGTTTGGGACGGCGTCGTTCACCCTTGCGCGGGAAGACATTGCCGAGGTCAAATCACACGATCACATCATCCTTCAATGTCTTGACGTGCTCCTCGGATCGATGGCGTTCCGCCTGAACGAAATGCATCGTCGGACACAACCGAGTACCGGTCGGCGGGGGAGCCGAACAGTGGCGAAAGCGAAGCTCTACCAGTTTATCCGCGAACAGATCTGTCAGATCAAGCCACGCTTCAACGCAGGGGTCTCTACTGGAGTCACCGAACCTTATCAAACCAGGTGGGAGTTACCGTACGCTCACTGGCGGTTCGTGCCGAAGCAGCACCGCTTCGCCGGCGAACGCACGAAGAAGAACCAAAAAAAAGG
>RECL01000409.1 GCA_007694025.1 Spirochaetaceae bacterium | reverse complement strand
CCACCCGCATGATCTGATGTCGGCGGGTTCCTGGGATCAGATCGTCACCGGATTGCTCGAAGAAGGACCGGATGCGGCGTCGCGGATCGAAAACCGCGCCGGCGATTTCTCCATCGCAACGGTTTCCTCATCAAGCGGCGATTGGCGGTTCGTCAGCGCTGTGGGGCGCGCGGCGCACCAGGCCCAGGTCACGGAGATGAGGAATACGTTGATGATCTTTGCCCTGGGTCTGGCCGTCGCCGGGGTGGTGGTGTCGTTCTGGTTTTCATGGAGCACCTATTCGCCCATCCGGATGCTGCAGGAATTCGTGGCCGGCCGGCCGGCGGAGACCGAAGGCCGCGGTTCAAGACCTTCGGTGACGAGCCGGTACTCCGAGATCGAGGCGATACTCGCCGGCCTCAACGACGCGTACAGGGCGCGAGACCGATTGGCCTCCGCTATTGAGCGGCAACGTCCGCTTGCGCGCGCTCAGCTTCTTACGCGACTCCTGCAGGGCATCGATGAAGACGTGTTCTTGTCGCTCGGCCCTTCCGCAGGATTCTCGTTCCCCTATTCGCACTACTTCGTGTTCCTGATCGGGCTCACCGCGCGGACAAACAGGTCTGCCTGGGAGCGGGAGGCGGTAATACAGTCGCTCGGCGAGTTGCGCGGCGACGGGTACTTCGCGTGCGGCGTTGAGGTCCATCACCGGGAGGCGATCGCGGTCATCGCCAACGTCGCGCCGACCCGTTCCGACAGATCGGCGCAGCGGCGGATCGTGTCAGCGGCGGTTTCTCGGCTCGGTGAGCACCACCCTTCGACACCAATGGTTGCAATCGGGCTCCTGCATCCGGGAGTTCGTGGCATCACCAACTCATACGTGGAGGCGATGGCTGCAAGCGAGTACACGGCGGGGGAAGGTCTGCCCATCCAGTTCTTCGCGGATATCACGGGACCGGCAGCGCGGCTCCCCCGTCTTCCGCTGCAGCTGAGGCTCCGACTGCTGCAGGCCGTGAAGGAAGGTCAAGTCGACATCGCGATGGACACGCTCGACGACATCGTGAGATCCGTCGCTGAAGTAGTGGAAAGCGACCAGGCGCGGGCGATGTACTACCGCGACCTCGGCACTGCGCTCCGGGAGGTGGCGGGAAAACTCGGCCTGGACGATCAGGTGGCGCGCGAACCGGAGCCTGGCGACACTCGAGAGCAGCTCGCGGCGCTCATCCGATCGCTCTGCCGGCTCGTGGTTATCGACCGTAGCAGTTCAGCCGACCGCCTCGCGAGTCACGCGGTCGAGTTCGTGGAGCGGAACTACGCAGACGCGGGGCTGTCGCTTGTGCTTGTCGCCGATCGGTTTGGAACGTCGCTTTCGCATCTCAGCCGCGTGTTCAAGGAGCAAACGGGCAAGACCTTCAGCGAATACATCAGCGACCTGCGCGTCGAGCGGATGATGATCATGTTGCGGTCCACAGATCTCACGGTACGGGAAATCGTCTTGAAAGTGGGGTACCAGGACGTGCCGAACTGTATCCGGAAGTTCCGGCAAGTCGTTGGTGTAACGCCAGGGAAGTACCGGCGCGGTGCCGCACTCAAGACACGCTCCCAGTAGCCGCCGCGCGCGCATCGATGTCCGGCGTCGGTTCGGCTACCCCTTGACCGATCCCACCAGGTCACGCACAGTATACACATGAAACGCACAAATCTTGTGCTTGATGAGCACGCGCTTGAAGAGGCAAAGTCGATCACCGGTAGCCGCACGTACTCCGATGCGGTCAATCTGGCGTTGCGGGAGCTGATTCGCGCGCGGCGTTTCGCCGAAGTCGATCGGTTCGCCGCCAGCGACGTCTGGGAAGGGGACCTGCCCACGATGAGGGCCGATCGTGTTTCTGGTTGACACTTCCGTCTGGATCAAACACTTCTCGCGACGCGATCCGTTCGACCTCCGTGGTATTTGCCAACCTGAGGAGAGGGTGCTGTGCCTTCCGGTCTATCAGGAGATCCTCCAGGGAGTCCGGGATGAGTCGAGCTTCCGGCAGATGCAGACGGCACTGCGTGCAGGCCGATGCGTCGAGACTCCGATGACTCGCTCGCTCTATGATGAGGCCGTCGCGCTGTACCGGCTCGCACGTCGCCAGGGTCTGACCGTCCGTTCATCGGTGGATTGCCTCATCGCAGCGTGCGCGATCAGACACGACCTGGTCGTCCTTCACTCCGATCGCGACTACGCGGCACTTGCCGCCGTCTCGGCACTGCGCGAGCAGGCCGTGCTGCCGTGAACCACGTTCGATGCATGGCTCCGGGGCTGGACGACGCGCCCTTGGAGATCCGCACAAAGGCAGAAACGATCAAGACAGCGGCCGCAGCGGTACGGTAGGATCGGTGTCGGATGACGGAGAGCGACGCGTATGAACGGGTGGAGAAGGCGGTTCGGTCGATAGAGCGGAACCTGACCGGAGCGATCGATCCTGAGAGGGCTGCCGATGCGGCATGCTTCTCGCTGTATCACTTCCACCGGCTGTTCTCGCTGGCGACAGGTGAGACTCCGGGCTGCTACATCCGCAAGCGCCGACTCTCGGAGTCGGCGCGCGAGCTCGTATTTGGCGACCGGCGCATCCTCGAGATCGCGCTTTCGTACGGGTTCGGCTCGCAGGAAGCCTTCACGAGGGCTTTCCGGCGGATGTTCGGTCTCACGCCAGCGGAGTACCGCCGCGCCGGAACGCTCGTCGGGTGTCTGGCGCGGTGGAGCGCTCCGTCATCCGATGCCTATGGACGGAAGGAGTACCGCATGGAACCGAGGATCGTGAGAATGGGCGAGCGGAAGCTGATCGGGATGGCGTACCACGGGAAGAACGAGAACGACGAGATCCCGAGATTCTGGCAGAAGTACTGGGATCGCATCGCGGAGCTGCCGAACCGCTCCCGGCCGGGAGAGTCGTACGGCTTCTGCTTCTCGATCGAGGGTGAGGAGGGCGGCGGGTTCTTCTATCTCATGGCGGTAGAAGTCTCCAACTTCGACCGGATGCCGGTCGAGATGCTCGGGAAGGTGATCCCCGAGAGCGAGTACGCTGTGTTCACTGTGAGAGGGCTGGCGGCGATCAAGGACGCCTACACCTTCGCGTACGGCGAGTGGCTGCCGAAGAGCGGATGGAGGCACACCCTGAACTTCGACTACGAGTTCTACGGCACGAAGTTCGCGAACCCGGACGATCCGAACGCCGAGTTTGAGATCTGCATTCCGGTGGTGAAGGCAATGGCGTGATCCACGACGGACTTGCAGGTCATTTCGGTGAGCAGGATCGAGCGGTTCGTTGATATCTTCTCCCCATGACGTACGAAGCTTCGACCGTCGACGAGTGGATCCGGATCTACGAGTCGAAACTCAAACCGGTGTGACGGAGGAATCGAACCATGGAAGCCGACCACAAGCGCAAGTCAGCAACCGCGGAATGCAAGACGTTCCATGCGCCCGACGCGGCATCGTGGAGCGCATGGCTTGATTCGAACGCGGGAACCGAACGGGAGATCTGGCTCGAGTTTCCGAAGAAGCACACGGGTCGACCGTGCGTCACCTACCAGGA
>RECL01000407.1 GCA_007694025.1 Spirochaetaceae bacterium | reverse complement strand
TACCCGATCCACTCCGAAGAGTCAATCGGGTATCGGTATTTTTTTATCGTTTTTGAGCCTGACCGTAAGCCAGATCAACGGACAGGATCGACCCGAGGGTCATGGCGCGGCCTACCGGCCCCTGCCCGGCCTCTGCGTCTGGTTGCGATACGCCGGCTCAAACCCGTCACGGTCGAATCCACCGGCGAACCCAGACGATGAGGCAGGCGCCGGATCGTCCATCGCGAGCCTTCGGGCTCCGTAGTCGTCCCGGTCGGCCTCATCTGCGTTTCGTCGGGCGCCTTCTCCGGCCCACCGCGGAAAACGCTGCTCAAACCAGAACTCGTAGGTCTCATCACCGGTCGCGACCCAGATCGGCGCGATGTGCTCTCCAAGCGCGAACCCGCGCACCACTGCCGCCGAACCGTCTACGAACGGAAGACCCTCGTCGTGGCCGAGCGGTCCCATGTGGAGCTCGAACGTCCCTGAGCTCGCATCGATGAACCACTCATTGCGGTCGTACAGGAGCGACCCCGACACCGTTCGGAGCTCTCCGCCGCGGGCGACATCGCGCCCAAGAATCTCGTCGCCGGCGAACGCGCCGGAAGCCAGTACCGCGCCGATCGCGATCACCATCATCACTGTTCGTGTACGCATTGCGTACCTCCTCAAGTAGGTTACGTTCAGTATCGATCGGCGCGATGGGCATCGCGTGGAGCCATTGTGAAGAGTGCGTGAATCGCGCTCGGCGGCAAGCGGCGCGGTCAGACGGACCCCGGGCGGCCGGGCAGTACGACGCGTACGATCGTACCGTCTGCTCGTGAGCTCGAGATGCCGATCGTTCCGCCGTGCAGAGTCACGATTCGCCGCGCGATCGTGAGTCCGAGTCCGGAACCGGCACTCGTGCGCGCGTACTCACCACGGAACAGCCGATCAAAAAGGTGGGGCAGCTCATCGGGGGGAATCGGTGGGCCATCGTTGCAGACGCTCAGCACGACGGATCGACCCGGCGGGCAAGGATCGCCGGACTCGGCGGGCTCCTGTACCGACTGCACGGTTATCGCAACCGTCCCTCCCTCCGGTGCGTGGCGCAGCGCGTTGGCCAGAAGGTTCGACACTGCACGGTCAAGGAGCGCTTCGTCGGCCCATATGGTGGGCGTCGCCAGATCAGCCAAGAACGAGATCCTCTTCCGATCGATTTCATGATCGAACCGCTGACGCAACGTTGCCACCAGGTCGGCCGTCGCGACCGACGCCGGCTTGAGCACGACTTCCGGCGATTCGAGTCGCATCAGCTCGTCCAGATCGGCAATGAGCGCCTCCACGCGGCCAAGTTCGCCGAGCGTGCCCGATATGCGC
This sequence comes from Spirochaetaceae bacterium, assembly GCA_007694025.1. Classification (GTDB taxonomy): domain Bacteria; phylum Spirochaetota; class Spirochaetia; order DSM-27196; family SLST01; genus SLST01. The sequence continues at coordinate 2,220 of RECL01000407.1, read as the reverse complement.
TGAGAGTCGGCGACGTACACCCCATCGACGACGGCCTCGAGCTGCGCGCGTATCGAAGCGATTGGTGTCCGAAGGTCGTGCGTGACGTCTTGCGCCCACTGCGCTCGCAGCGCGCGTTCGCTCTGGAGTCGCGCAGCCAGCGTGTTCGCGGCTCGGGCAATCCGGCTGATCTCCTCGGCACCGTGCTCGGGGATCGGAACCCGCGCAGTCCCGTCGGCGATTGCGTCGATGCCTTCTGCAACCCGTGCCGCCGGGCGCGACAGCGACCGGGCAAAGAGCCATGCGACGACCATCGCGGCTGCAAGCGCGACGAGCGCGCCGGCGGCCGAGGTCCGGACAAGCGTCTGCATCAACGCGCGATTCGCCGCGTCGTTTCTGAACGCGGCCTGTCCGATCTCTACGTGACCGACCGCCACTCCGTCGTCGTCAATCGCCAGACGCTCCCAGTGCTCGGTATCGCGCCGCCAGCCACCGCCGCGATTCGACGCAACGAGGGTGCCCGACCGATCGTAGACGAAGACAGGCACATCCTGCGGGAGCGAGTCACCGCTGCGGGAGGCGCCTCGCAGAATATCGGACGCGGCCGCCTCAACCATCATGATGCGACGCTCGCTCCACCGAGTCACCGAGTGGTAGTAGCCGCCGATCAGCGCAGCGCTCAGCACAACGAGCAGCAGAACGAGGCTTACGGTGAACGCGAGGATCGTACGCCGGAACATGCTACGCATCGCGGGTCCTTCCGATGAAGCGGTACCCGAAGCCTCGGACCGTCTCCACCCACGGTACCTTTCCCAGCTTGATCCGAATGTTCTTGATGTGCGTATCGATCGTGCGCTCTGATCCGTCTGCGAGGTAGTCCAGGCACACCCCGAGCAGTCGCTCGCGCGACACAACGATCCCGGCGTTGTCCGTGAGGTACCCGAGGATCTTCCACTCCGCGGCGGTCACGGTCACCGCGGCTCCATCGTGTCGCACCTGGTGCCGGTCGATGTCGAGCTCCAGTTCATGGCCCCCGTCGGCGTCGATCACCCACGCACCGGCGAGCGCGGGATTGTCGTCAGCCGCATGCGCGGTCCGGCGCAGGAGCGCCCGCACGCGGAGCATCAACTCCTTGTTGGAGAAGGGCTTGACGACGTAATCGTCGCCTCCGACCTCGAAGCCGGTAATGCGGTCCGACTCGGACGTTCGGGCGGTGAGAAACACGATCGGCACCCGGCTGTGCCGCCGTAGCCGACGGGCGAACGCGAAGCCGTCGCCGTCGGGTAGCATAACGTCGAGGATCATCAGATCGGGTTGCTGCATCCTGACTGCATCTTCCACTCCGGCCAGCCGCGCGAAGCACGAAACGGTGTGCTCGTCGAGCCCAAGGTACGACGCGATCGTCTCCCGCAATCCGTCGTTGTCTTCCACCACGAACACGTTCGCCATGCGATGAATCCTACTCGCCAACGGCCGATTCGGCCAGCACCGATCTGACGTGCGCGACCGTGATGTGCTCGTATCGCTCGTCGTCCTCGATATCGAACAATCGCGTCGCACCGTCGAAGTCGGGATCCATCTCCAGGAGAGCGAGCAGCTCGCCGGTGGTCATCGCAAACCCTTCCGCCACCGCATCGACGGTCATGGTCGGCGACACATCCTCGACAGCGAGCGTCACGGGCGCAGTCGCCGCGATCCGTGGCGGAAGGTACGCGCCGGTCGCACGCGCGATGACCACCGGCGCGAAAAAGAGCACCAGCGCCGCTGCGGCGATACCGCGTGCGGCTATACCGCGTGCGGCGATATCCGACGCGGGCGACCGGCCGCCGGTGTGTGTATTGCGGCGCGCCGAATACGTGAGGGCCCCGTCCACACGGCACGCATCGACGCACTCCATGCACCGGACGCACCGGGTGTCGCGGACGGCGGTCGGGGTGTGGACGTCTATTCCCATCGGACACGCGCGCGTGCATCGACGGCAACCGGGACAGTCGGTGGCCGATCGCCGGATCGTCCACGGAGCGGCGAGCGACAGCGTGCCCTGGACAGCCCCGAACGGGCACACCCATCGGCACCACGGACGCTCGACGAATAGCGACCCGACCAGAATGAGGGCAAGCGCGGCAAGCCCGCCGGGAAGCGCTCCGCCGAACCAGACATGAAACATCGCACGCGACGGGTTCAGGGTCGCCGATACCAGCGCGACCGACCGGATGGTCTGGACCAGAACAATGGCGAGTA
>RECL01000406.1 GCA_007694025.1 Spirochaetaceae bacterium | reverse complement strand
GTGATCTGGTGATTGCGATCGGCGGTGGGAGCTCCATCGACGCGGGGAAGGCCATCGCCGTCGTGGCGACCAACGGCGGTTCCGGCGCGGACTACGAAGGGCTCGACCAGTACACCAAGGCTCCCCTTCCTCTCTTCGCGATCCCGACGACCTGCGGAACGGGCAGTGAAGTCACATTCGGAGCCGTACTAACCAACACGGATACTAACTACAAGTTCATCCTGTACGGCTACAACTGCGCACCAAAGGTAGCCTTTCTCGACCCGACCCTACTGCTGGGGATGCCCGCGAAAGTGATGGTGCCCACCGGCATGGATGCCCTGACCCACGCGGTGGAATCGTACATCTCCAAAGGTGCGACGCCCCAGTCGCGTCCGCTCGCCCTCGAGGCGATCCGTCTGATAAGCCGGAGCTTCGCTGCAGCGGCGGCAGACACACACGACGTCGAAGCGATGACGAACATGCTCTACGCCGCCAACATCGCCGGGATAGCGTTCGCCAGTTCGAGGTTGGGTATCGTCCATGCCATGGCGTTGCCTCTGGGAGCCTTCTTCCACGTGCCGCATGGCATAGCGAATAGCATCCTGCTACCCCACGGTCTGGCATATAACCTGGGCCATGACGACGAGGGATACTGCCACATTGCCGACGCGTTCGGCACGGATCGCAGAGATCTGTCGCTGAAGGAAGGAGCGGGCAAGGCTGTCGAAGCGGTTCGGAGGATGAGCACTGCGGTCGGCGCCCCGAACAAGCTCTCCGATGTGGGTGTCACCGCGGACCGAATCCCAGAGATGGCGCGGGACGCCATGAAGAGCAGCCACGTGGCCGCCAATCCGCGGCCCATGAGCGAAGCGGAGGTCGCCGAGGTGTATCGGCAAGCGATGTAGGGTGAGCCCACAATGCCGGGAGCCGGGTCGATCACCGCGCTTACCAGGCCGTCGACACGGATGCCGTGCCTGCAAGCAGCGATCTGGCATGGGGATCTGCGGCGTTGGGATCACTGCGAGCGACGCGACCATCGAAATGGTCTCGCAGTACCTCGAACTCATTCCGGCAAGGGCGCGAGCCGTTCGACCATCCAGCGCCTCGTGGAAGACCTCCAGGGCCAGGGCGTACTGACACGGAATCACGGCGGATTTCGTCACGAAGGACGTTCGGACTGCCGCGGTACTCAGCGAGCGACGACTTCATCACCTGCTGATTGGCGGGCAGATGCACATGATTACCGGTTCGGTCAGCGGTCCGGTGGCGCAAACAGCTGCCCGCCAGTTACCATTTCGATATGATGTTGATCTCGGTTGACGCGATCGGTTCCCAAGGTCACGTCGTCGCGAGCATCACAAACGAGGCGCTGCCCAAACGTTCGGCGATGGAGAATGCGCATAGGTCGGTACTGGTCGCGACCACCTCCAAGTGGCGCGATGCCGCTGGCACGGTGATCGCGCAGTACGATCGTTTTGACGCCCGGGTCGCAGAAGACGATTCGCAGGCGATACGTGAGCAGTGCGACGCGCTGTACGCCAGATCGACCACCACGATGTCGAAGTCGTCGACATGATCTCCCTGCTGTATCACAAGGTTCTGCGCCATCGCAAGACTCTTCTCGAAAACCATGGACGTCATGACCGAAGAGCCAGTCGAGAGGTAGACGCCGCCGTCGATCCGGGCAATAGAGTCGGCGAACGAGAGGAAATCAGTCTCGGCGGTTCGTCCGATCGCCGCCCCGAGGTTCCACGGATGGACGTGGATGATGTCGTGCCCGAACACCCTCCTGCTGCTCCGTGATCTGTGGCGTCGCGACTGGACCGGCCTCGCCGACGGCGTCGGGATCGAGACGCCCAACACCGTTCGCGGTGCTGTCGAGCTCGCGGCGCGGGTGATCGCGCAACAACTCACCGTGTGATCGGCTACGAAATCGGTGGAGTGGCGCTCGAAATGGATGTGGTCGACACGGCGGCGGCGGGCCAACCGGTGGGTTGCGACCACACCGACGTTGCGGTAGCATGGCGCGAGCCGGGAGAGCACCATGGATCGACCGAACATCGTCTTCGTCTTCGCCGACGACTGGGGCCGCTACGCGAGCGCGTACGCCGCGCACGAGCGCTCGGGATCGATCAACGAGCTGATCGAAACGCCGAACTTCGACCGCGTCGCACGCGAAGGGGTGCTCTTCACGAACGCCGTGGTCCCGGCGCCGAGCTGCACACCGTGTCGCAGCTCCGTGCTTGCGGGGCAGTACTTCTGGCAGACCGGGATGGGCGCTATCCTGCAGGGAGCGCGGTGGGACGAGTCCATCCCGACCTACCCGCTCGAGCTCGAACAGGCCGGCTACCACATCGGGTACACGTACAAGGTCTGGTCGCCCGGCAAGACGGTGAACGCGCCGTACGGCGCCGAGCGCACGCGGTACGAGCCGGCCGGCACCAACTTCAACCGGTTCAGTCACTGGGTGACCGAGTACGCAAACTCGCTGGGGATCGAGACCGCGAAACGACGCCTTCTGGATGAAACACGCACGAACTTCCGCTCGTTCCTGGAGGCGCGCCCGGAGAGGTCACCCTTCTGCTACTGGTGGGGTCCCACGAACACTCACCGCACCTGGGAGCGCGGCTCCGGCCGGGCGCTCTGGGGTCTCGACCCGGACGCCCTTCAGGGGCGGCTCCCAGCCTTCCTGCCCGACGTGCCCGAGGTGCGCGAAGACGTCTGCGACTATCTGGGCGAGTGTCTCGCGGTAGACGCCGGACTGGGTGAGCTCATGGACGAGCTCGACCGGCGGGGTGAGCTCGAGAACACGCTGCTCGTCGTGAGCGGAGACCACGGCATCCCGGGCATCCCCCGCGGCAAGTGCAACCTTTACGACCTGGGGAGCGAAGTCGCGCTCGCAATGCGCTGGCCGGTTCGGGTCGCGGGCGGACGCGTCGTGGACGACCTGGTGAGTCTGATGGATCTTGCGCCGACCTTTCTCGAGGCAGCCGGAGCGCGGATTCCGGCCTCGATGACGGCGAGAAGCCTGATGCCGATCCTCGAGAGCCCCGACTCGGGACGGATCGAGCCCGAACGCGACCACGTGGTGATCGGCCGCGAACGCCACGTCGCAACCGCGCGCGCGGGCAATCTCCCCTACCCGCAGCGCGCGATCCGCACGCACGACTACCTCTACATCCGAAACTACGCGCCCGACCGCTGGCCGATGGGTGACCCACGCGGTCTCGCCGACGACGGGTCTACCGTCGCGAGCGAGCGCGATCTGACGTGGAACACGCACGCGACGTTCTCAGACCTCGACGCGAGCCCGACGAAGGCGTACGTGGTCCTCCACCGCACCGAAGAGCCGGTTCGCGCCATCTTTGACCTCGGCTTCGGGAAGCGGCCGGCCGAGGAGCTCTACGACGTGCGCACCGATCCGGATCACATGCTCAACCTCGCCGACGAGGGTGCGCATGCGAAGACGAAGGCCGAGCTCGCCAGCCGGCTCGACGGCGTGCTCGTCGCGCAGCGCGACCCACGGGTGGTCGAACAGCCGTGCCGCTACGAAGGGCTGCCGTACACGGGGGAGCCGG
>RECL01000299.1 GCA_007694025.1 Spirochaetaceae bacterium | reverse complement strand
GAAACCCGTCCGGGGTGAGGACCGTCAGAAATGCGATGCGCTCGGAGACGCCGTCCCGACTGCGCTGCTGGAACTCAACGCCGGTGAGGGTTCCGGAGACCCGCTGCGGCGGTGCCGGACCGGCGGCCGGATCGGCGCCAGGCGAAGCCGCGCCACGGGGCGCCGCGGCAACGCCGGCGGGCGCAGCAAGGACGATGTCGATCTGCTCGCCGCGCGCACGCGACAAAAGCTCGGCAAACGACGGATTGTCGGCCAGGTTGATCGAAAAGCTCTGGAGGATGCGTGCAAGAGGATCCTGCGACGGGTAGGAGGCGCGGACGCTGCCGCCGTCAAAGTCCTGGAGCACCATGCTCTTGAGGATGTCGTTGATGTCGTCGGTGGAGAACGTCAGCTCGACCGCGGCGTCCCCGGTCACGTATCCGTCGTGCTGAAAGTACCCGAGCCCGGTCGAAAAGAGCTGGACCGCCGACAGTGGCAGGTCGGTGACCGTGCCACCCGAACGTCCAGCCTCCTGCGACACACCGCTCGCCGACAGCGACACGAGCCCTATAAGCGCCAGCACCACCGCTGCCGGGGCCCTTCGGCGCCCTGCCGATCGTTTCTCCATCATGACCTCCGCGAATCGGTCCCGGCGGAGCCGTTCGACGACGCCGGGACCCGATCGATTACTTCTCCATGCTTCCGTCGAACGCAACGTCGCTCGCGCCAAAGTTCATCCGCTGGACGAACGCGAGCGCCTCCGGTGCGCCGAAGTCGCGGTGCATGCCGTTGTCTTCCCACTCGATCGACAGCGGCCCTTCGTACCCGGCGGCGTTGACCTCGCGCATGATCGCGTCGAAATCGATGCTTCCGTGACCCATCGACACGAAGTCCCAGCCGCGGCGCAGATCGCCAAACGGGAGGTGCGACCCAAGGATGCTCGCGCGACCGTCCAGGCGGACCTTCGCATCCTTCATGTGCACGTGGTAGACCCGGTCGGCCAGATCGCGGAAGAAGAGCTCGGGCTTCAGCCCCTGCCAGATCAGATGCGACGGGTCGAAGTTGACGCCAATGGTCTTCCGGTTGCCGAACGCCTTCAGGAGTCGCTGCATCGTGTAGAGGTCGTACGCGATCTCACCCGGGTGCACCTCGAGCGCGAAACGGACGCCGCAGCGGTCGAACTCGTCAAAGATCGGGCTCCAAAGTTTGACGATCCGGGCGTACCCGTCTTCGATCTGCTGTTCGGTCGTCGGTGGGAAGCTGTACCACCACGCCCAGATCGGTGAGCCCATGAACCCGGTTACGACGTCGATCCCGAACGCCTTTGCGCCGTGAGCGGTCGCGATCATCTCGTCGGTCGCCCACTTGCGGATCTCGTCCGGTCTGTCGGCAAGGTTCTTCGGCGCGAAGGTGTTGTTGCGCGGATCGGGATTATCGCCGACGAGCTGTCCGACGATGTGCGAACCAATGCTCCAGCACCCCAGGTTGTTCTTCTGGAGCGTCTCGCGGTGCTTCGACACATAGCCCGAGTCCTTCGCCGCCTGGTGCACGTCGAAGTGGTCGCCCCACGTACAGAGCTCAAGCCCGTCGAATCCCCAACCGCCGGCCTTCTGGCATACTTCCGTGAACGGGAGATCCGCCCACTGTCCGGTGAAAAGCGTTACTGGTCGTGCCATGGTTCCTCCTAGAAATTGACCCACGCGCTCTTGCGCTGGGAGCTCTCAACGACGCGCGTCACAAAACGCACGCCCTGGATTCCGTCATTCACACTCGGGAAGTCGAGGTCGACTTCGTCGAGCTTCGCTCCGGCGAGCCGCTTTCGAAGCGCTCCGGTGAACGTCTTGTAGATGTTCGCGAACGCTTCGAAGTAGCCTTCCGGGTGCCCCGCAGGGATGCGAATCAGCGAATCACCGCGTGATCCGAGCGAGTCGCGACCGCGACTGATGAGCTGCTTCGGGGCATCGAGCATCGTGACGCGAAGGTAGTTTGGATCCTCCTGCGCGAACTCGACAGCGCCTTTCTCCGCGAAGACTCGGACGCGCAGCGCGTTATCGTAGCCGATCGCGACCTGGCTGCTCCAGTAGACGCCGGTCGCGCCGCCGCGGTAGTTCACCATGATCGTCGCGTTATCGTCGAGCTTCCGCCCGGAAACGAAGGAGTCAAGTCGCGCGGCGAGCGAGTCGATCTCAAGACCCGTCACGTAGCTGACCATGTTTTCGACGTGCGTACCGATATCACCGACGCAGTTCGACGCGCCGCTCTGCGCGGGGTCGGTGCGCCATCCCGCCTGCCGGTTGCCTTCGTCCTGCTCGGCCGGCTGTGAGAGCCACTCCTGCGGATACTCGGCGTTCACGAAGCGGACCGGCCCGAGCGCGCCCGACCGGATGAGCTCGCGCGCGTACTTCACCGTAGGATAGCCGGTGTACGTGTAGGTCACGCCGAACAGCAGGTCGGTCGACTTCACGAGCCGTCCGAGCTCCTCGGCGTCCTCCAGCTTCGTAGTGAGCGGCTTGTCGCAGACGACATGTATGCCGGCCTCCAGGAAGGCTTTTGCGATCTCGAAGTGCGATACGTTCGGCGTGACGATCACGACGAAGTCGATTCCATCGTCACGGGCTGCCTCCGCCGTCGCCATCTCGCGGTAGTCGCGGTAGACGCGCGCGCCGTCGATCAGCAGCGCGCGGGCGGTCTCCATGCTCGACTCGTGGTTTCGCGAAAACACGCCGGAGACCAGGGTGGTGTTCGGGTCGAGCGCGATCGCACGGCGGTGGACGTCGCCGATGAACGCGCCGGGGCCTCCGCCTACCATTCCGTAGCGGAGCGCACGGTCGAGCCGAACCTGTTCTGCTGCCATAGGACTCTCCTTGAGGTGGTATGCCTGAGTGTACCGCGACCGGCTCGCTCTGTCATCCGGTGGTGGAGATGCCTGAGGGACCGGGAAAGACGATGCGGGCGGGTCCGATAGGGAGCGGTCCCGCTATGGAGCGGGCCGCTACGGAGCGGTGCGCACGAGAAGCAGGTTCGCGTTCGGGTTCGCCTCTATCATCGTGACGTTCGCGTTGCGTTCGGTGACCGTCACGCTGACCAGGTAGAGCACGTCGGGCGACAGGTCGCGTACCTTGTAGAAGCTGTTGCCGGAGGGGGTCCGGAAGAAGAGGAAGCCTGCGTGCTCTCCCCACTCCATGAACCGGAGGCTCATAGAGTCGGACTGCATCGATCCGTCGGCCTGAAGCACGAGCGTCGCGTCGATGAAGCTCCGCGTCGGTGCCGCGCTGCGGTATTCGTTCAGGGAGAAGGTACCGATCGTATCGGCCCGATAGAGCTGCCACGTCCCGGCCATCTGGACGCCGAGCCCGTTGCCCACCTGCGCGAAGAGGCTGCCCGCGGCAAGGATCACGATCGATGCGAGTATGGCCCGTCTCATGCTACCTCCGTTCCCTTATTCATTGTCGAATCGGCATGTCATTGGCTTGAGCGTTTTAGGAACTGGTGCGTAGATTGTTGACGGGTAATGAAGCAGGAGACCAAAAGCACGCGTTAAGAGTATCGGAGGTCAGTCTCCGATGCGAATGCTCCCTGATGC
>RECL01000153.1 GCA_007694025.1 Spirochaetaceae bacterium | reverse complement strand
GACGTCTTCCTGGATGCCGGCGTCGTGTTTGACATCTCGATCGTCAGTCTGTCGCTTGGCGCGGGACCGAACTTCACCAACAACCTGGGACACGGACGTCCGGTTCAGGCCGGCCTCAACGCGAAGGCCGGAGTCGACGTGCGGTTGGGCCCGGTATCTGTGGGGCTTTCGTACATCATGGCGCTGAGGGTCAACGATGACGTCAGGGTAAGCATTGAGACCAGTTCGGGACTGCTCGGAGTCCAGGTTCTGTTCTGGCAGCGGTAGGCAATCGCATCCTCCGTCGAGGCCGCAAGCATCACAGCCCGCGCGCCCCGGCGTTGGTCTCAGTCGTGGCTCTGTGCTGCGTAGCGGCTATCGTACTGGGCGGCTGTGCCGCTACCAGGACGGCGGGAATCACGCGCGCGTCAACGGTGGCGGTATCGACCGGCACTGCGCAGACGCGTGACGCGTTCTCTCTACGCATCCCTGACGACTGGAACGGTCAGGTGGTCACGCTGCTACGCGGACCGATCGCGCAGCACGCTGCAGGCGCGACGCCAGGTTCGTACGAGTCGGCGGCCACAGCGCTGCTCGACTATCAGTTTGCCGTCGCGATCCCGTCGGGGCGTGCCGGAGGAACCGCAGGCGTTTCTGCCTCCGGCGGACGGCTGCAGATCCACTTCGTGGTTGGAATCGGTTCGCCAACAAGCGCCTACCTTGTCGGATTGTCGCGGGGAGAGCACGTTGCGCTCGCGACCGTCGGGGCAACGACCACCGAGCCGGACCAGACGCTGGTGTACGCTCCAGGCGGGTTCATGCACGTGGCGTCGCCCGCGCTCCGCGACTCGGGCACAATCGAGCTCGCGCTTCAGTCCGACGAGCGGGTGGCCGCGCTCCTTGGGCAGCGCCTCGGCGTCGACCGCCGGTCCCTGGCACACACCCTCGATTTCTACTATGCGCTGTTGACGGGAGTCAGAAACGAGCCGGCAGCAGCACTGATCGCAGCTGCGGCGGTTTCCCCTCGATAGGCACCGCGACCGATGTTAACCGGCCCGGCTGCACCAGCCAGGCAACAGGAGGTTTCTGATGACGACGATTACAGCCCGTGGCGTACGACACTCCACGATGTGGGCGCTGGTGACGATCCTGTTCGTTGGATTGACGGCGTGCATGACCAATCCCGCGACCGGCGAACGCAGGTTCAGCCTGATCAGTATGGAGCAGGAAATCCGGATGGGGTCGGAAGCGGATCCCCAGATCGCGGCGTCGATGGGCATCTACCCGGACGACGGCCTGCAGGCGTACGTGTCGGGACTCGGAACCGCGATGGCGGCAACCACCGAATGGCCGGAGCTTCCGTGGACGTTCCGCGTCGTGGACGACTACACGGTGAACGCGTTCGCGCTGCCCGGGGGCTACGTCTACGTCACACGCGGTATTCTTGCCCACTTCAACAGTGAGGCTCAGCTCGCGGGTGTCCTGGGCCATGAGATTGCGCACATCACGGCTCGCCACGGTGCGACGCGTCTGACCAGGATGCAGATGACGCAACTGGGCGTGGGCCTGGCAATGGTTCTTGAGCCCAGATTCCAGCGGATCGCACCGCTGGCGGGTGCCGGCATGCAGCTGCTATTCCTGTCGTTCAGCCGTTCCGACGAACAGGAGGCCGACGAGCTGGGTGTACGGTACATGGCGGGGATGGGCTACGATCCGGAAGCGCTGATCAGCGTCATGGAGACGCTCCGCAGGGTCTCCGAAGCCGGCGGACAGGGGAGGCTCCCCGAATGGCTTGCAACGCACCCGCATCCGGAGAACCGTCAGGACGACATCCGCGCCCACGCCGCCGCCCTCGGACCGCAGGAGTACCGGCCAGAGCGGCGTGACGAATACCTTGGCCGGATAGACGGCATCGTGTACGGCCCCGATCCGCGCGAGGGGTACATGCTCGGCGGATCGTTCCACCACCCGACGCTACGGTTTGTCCTTGAGTTCCCGCAGGGTTGGACGGTGATCAACCAGAAACAGGCAGTGATTTCGCTCAGCGGAGAGCGGGATGCGTCGGTCCAGCTCACCGTTTCCGACGAGGCGTCGATCGACGCGGCGGCACGCAACCTCTACGATACAGAGGGCGTCGATGGCCCGGGGCTTTCACGAACCCGGATCAACGGGCTTCCGGCAGGCATTGGCTCCTTCTCCGTGGCGACCGAGCAGGGTCCGATCGAGGGGAGCGCCGCATTCATCGAGTACGACGGTCGGATCTACCAGCTGATCGGCTACTCGGCCGCTGGCAACTGGGATGCCTATCGCCGCCAGGTGGCGCAGTCGCTCGAGAGCTTCCGGCCGCTTACCGACCGCCGCGCTCTGGCCGTGGAGCCGATGCGCCTGGACGTGACGCGAATCGCGAGCGCGATCTCTCTCAACCAGCACTACGACGCCTACTATCGCGGCGTAAGGCCGGCGGTATCGATCGAACAGATCGCGCTGATCAACCAGCTCGAGCCCGACAGTCGCCTGGAGACGGGCATGCTGATCAAGATGGTGCGCGGCTCGCTGCCGCGCTGATCCTACGGCAGCCTGTTCCCGGCGGCGGTGTAGATCCGGTACGACTGCTCGCGCGTGAGGTGCACTGGGTGCTACACTCATCGGCATGGGTGATCTGACGGTAGACCGCACGGAACTCTCCGTGGCGACCAGCTCCAATAGCGGTGACGACGAGTACTGGTGGTCACGGCCGCCGAACGAGCGCATCGCCGCGATCCAGGTCAACAGGCAGGCCGCGTATGGCGCAGAAGCTTCCGCGAGACTTCAGAGAATTCTTGAAGTTGCTCGCCGAACACCGCGTTGACTACCTGCTGATCGGTGGCTACGCAGTCGGCTACTACGGCTATCCGCGGACAACGGCCGACATGGATGTCTGAGTCTCCCTGGATCATGCAAAGGTAGACCTGCAGGGTTGATGACACGTTCGGACCATTGGCGTACGATGATCGTACCCATGCTGACTCAGCCCAGCGACCTGGGCGAGCGGGCGGACTGCTCGGTTCAAGGTCGTCTGCTCGACATAGACCGGTTTGCATCGCACGACGGCCCTGGAATCCGGACCGCGGTCTTCCTGAAGGGGTGTCCACTCGCGTGCGAATGGTGTCACAGTCCCGAATCGCAGAGCGCGACTCCGCAGCTTCTGTTCCAGAGCCAGCGATGCGTCGCGTGCTGGTCGTGCATCGATGTTTGCCCGGATAACGCGCTGACGCGCGGCTTTGAAGGGGAGCACGAAGCCGTAACGCTCGACCGGGAACGGTGCACGGAATGCGGCGCGTGTGCGACGGCGTGCTATCCCGGCGCGCTGTCCATGGCTGGCCGGATCGTGACGGTGGCAGAGGTGGTGGATCAGGTCGAGCGCGACCGCGCGTTCTTCGACAGCTCGGGTGGAGGCGTGACGGTGAGCGGTGGCGAGCCGGCGGCGCAACCGGCGTTCACGTTCAACCTCCTTGCTGCATGCCGCGAGCGCGGGCTGCACACCGCGCTCCAGACGACGGGGTACGCCCGGTGGGAGATCGTCGAGCGCCTCTCGCGCGTCGCAGACCTCATACTCTACGATGTCAAGCTCATCGACTCGGAGCAGCACCGCCGCTATACCGGCGTGTCAAACGAGCTGGTCCTGGACAACCTGCGTCGGCTTCTGTCCGTCCATCGCGAAGTGCTCGTGCGCGTCCCGTGCATCCCGGGCGTCAACGACGCGCCGGAGCAGATCGCGGGCGCAGCGGCTCTGCTCGCGGGGATCGGCGTCGAGCGGATAGAGCTCATGCGTTACAACGCAGCGGCCGGCGCGAAGTACGACTGGCTTGGGCGGCCGTTCGGATTCGCGAGGCGTGAAGCCCAGAGCGACGAGTACATCAAGCGACTGACCCGGATCGTCGTCGCCCACGGAATCGCGGTTGCCGCGGCATAGGCGTCTAAGGAACTGGTAACGGAGGAATCGGTATGGTGAGTGAGATCGCCGCGCAGCGTGTCTCGACCTACGCGGAGCGCACGCTGAGCGACCAGACACTACGCGGATGCGCGGCTCGTTCGGCGCGTCTGCTCGCGCTCCTTCAGGAGCGCATGACGAAGCCGCAGCTGTCGTGGGGGCGCGACCTCGCGGTGATCGATGAGCGCGATGCTGGGATGCCGCTCGTCCTCAGGCAGGCGGCCGCGTTCGAGAGGATCGTGACCGGGATGCCGATCGACATCGAGCCGGGAGATCTGATCGTCGGCAACACGGTGCGCGACGGGATCGTCGTTCGGACGCAGACGCCGGAGTTCACGACGAGCGCGGAACGCGAGCGCGCTGCGGCCGAAGGTGCCGGAATCGGCGCGGGTCTTTCGCACAAGACGCCCTACTACTACGGCGTGCTCGATGGAGGACTGAACTCGGTCATCGCTGAGACCGAACGAAAGGGTCTGGAGATCGAATCACAGCCCGAGTCCGACGATCGGACCGAGAAACTCGCGCACCTTGCCGCCGTGACGCGCGAGTGTCGCGCGGTGATCGCGATGGCCGGTCGGTACGCAGAGCTCGCGCTCGTTCGGGCGACGGAGGCAGAGACGAATGGGAACACCGAACGCGCCGACGAGCTCAGGGAGATCGCGGCGGTGTGTCGTCGGGTTCCTGCCGACGGAGCGCGGAGCTTCCACGAGGCGGTCCAGTCGTTCTGGTTCATCCACTACGCGCTCTTTTCCACCAACACGCGACTGTCGTGCGGACGGCTCGATCAGTACCTCTACCCGTACCTGCACGCCGACCTGGAGGCGGGAGCCATCACGCCGGCACGGGCGCAGGAGATAGTCGACGCGCTGTGGATACGGTTCAATGACCGGGCGCAGATCCGGAGAGAGAACTTCTACGTGTCGGAGGACGAGTGCGCGAGACTCGCCGACGCAGGCCGCGGCGGGTTTGTCGTGCGCCGTGAACCGTCCGCGGGCCTGGCGGGGCATCGGAAGCGGTACGGGTATTCGGTCGATGCTGCCGATGCGATCAACCACTTCGGACAGAACATCCTGCTGTCAGGGGTTCGTCCCGACGGCTGCGACGGAACGAACGCGCTCACGTATCACTTCCTGAACGCGCTCGAGAAGTTCCCGTTCACGAGTCCAGTCGTCTCGCTGCGGCTTCACTCGGATTCGCCGCAGGAGCTCCGCCATCGCGCGGCCGAGGTGCTCAAGGCCGGAGGCGGGATGCCCTATATCAACAATGACGACGTGCTCGTGAAGGCGTACACCGACCTGGACGTCCCGATCGAGGACGCGCGCGACTACGCCAACTCCAACTGCTGGGAGACGATGATCGAAGGCCGGTCCGATCAGGAACTGATCCGTGGCATGAACTTCCTGCTCTGCATGGAGCTCGTTCTCAATCGCGGGGTGTCGAAGGTGCTCGGAGCGATGGGTCCCGACACGGGAGACCCGCTGACCTTCGAGACGTTCGACGACCTGATGGCCGCGTGGAAGGTCCAGCTCGATGAGCAGCTGCGCCTGGGGATCGAGTACATCGGATCGGGCGTGATGGATGGCACGCTCGAACACAGCTCGCACGGCAGGTACCGGTACAACCCGTTCCTGTCGGCTCTCACCCTCGACTGCCTCAGGCGGGAGAAGGATGTGATCCGCGGCGGCGCTCGGTACACGATCTGGCACGTGATGGGAGAAGCCGTCGCGAACGCAATCGACGCGATGGCGGCGATCCGGAGACTCGTCTTCGACGACAGAACGGTCGAGTTCGCCGAGCTGCTCGCTGCGCTCGACGCGAACTGGGACGGACACGAAAACTTGCGCAGGCTGATCGTGCACCGGATGCCGAAGTTCGCAAACGACGACGCGTACGCCGACGAGATAGGGCGTGACATGATGCGCTTCTTCGTCGAGCGAACCCGGCACCACGCGGCGCGATTCCCGACGATCGTCTTCCCCGCGTCGGTGGGTACCTTCTCCTGGTTCGCGATGATCGGGAAGGAGGTCGCGGCGTCGGCCGATGGACGCCGCGACTTCGAGCCGATAGCCGCGAACTTCTCGCCGGTACCGGGCGCTGACCTGTCGGGGCCGACCGCCGCGATCGGATCGTACCTGTCGATGTTCGTTTCAAAGCTTGCCGCGGGCGCGCCGATCGACCTCCGCCTCTCATCGCACGGGCTCGATGGCGAGGCCGGAACCGAACGGCTCGCAGGGCTGATCACCGCGTTCGTGCAGCTCGGAGGCAACATGCTCACGCTGACGGTGACCGACGTCGAGGAGCTGAAGCGCGCTATGGTCGAACCGGAGCGCTACCGGCATCTCCGCGTGAGGATGGGAGGCTGGTCGGCGTACTTCGTCGCGCTTGGCGAAGAGCAGCAGCGCCTCCACATCTCACGCGTGGAGCATGGGCTCGTGTAGGCCCTCGCCTACGGCAGCCTGTTCCCGGCTGCCGTGTAGATCCGGTACCACTGCTCGCGCGTGAGCGTGACGTCCGCGGCCGCGATGCACGCCTTCAGCCTGTCGACGTTCATCGTGCCGGTGACCGGCTGCATCTTTGCCGGATGGCGCAGGAGCCACGCGATCGCGATCGTCGTGTTCGTGACGCCGTGCTCGACGGCGACCGCGTCGATCGCCGCGTTGAGTTCGGGGAACTTCGGGTTGTCCAGGAACACGCCCTCGAAGAAGCCGAACTGGAACGGAGACCACGGCTGCACGGTGATGTCGCGGAGGCGGCAGTAGTCGAGCACGCCGCCGTCACGATCGACGGCCGCGTCGTTCAGCATGTTCGTGTTGATCCCGGCCGATATCATCGTCGCGTTCGTGATGCTCAGCTGCAACTGATTCGCGACGATCGGTCGCGTCACCGCCTTCTTCAGGAGCTCGATCTGCATCGGGCGCTGGTTCGACACGCCGAAGTGTCGGACCTTGCCGGCTGATTCGAGCGCATCGAATGCGGCCGCAACCTCTTCGGGTTCGACGAGCGCGTCGGGGCGGTGGAGGAGAAGTACGTCCAGACACTCGGTCCGCAGGCGCTTCAGGATGCCGTCCACGGAACCCAGGATGTGCTCCTTCGAAAAGTCGAAGCTCAACCCCGGGCGGATGCCGCACTTCGACTGCAGGATCAGCGTCTCCCTGACGCTCGCCGACATGCCGACCGCGTCGGCGAAGATCTCCTCGCACCGCCCACCGCCATAGATGTCCGCGTGGTCAAAGAAGTTCGCGCCGTGATCGATCGCGGTCTTCACGAAAACCTCGGCATCCTTCTTCTCCAGCCCCGTCAGCCGCATGCAGCCGATCGCGACCGTCGGCACGATCAGCCCGGATCTACCAAGTTCAATGGATCTCATGAGGCCTCCATCGCCATGCTACACCCGATCCCGGCCGTTGGCCAGTTGGGTGCTTCGCTCGTGCGGGACCGCCTGGTATGATCCTCCGATGAGACCGTTGACTCCCTCCGATGTACAGCAAGCGCTCGACCGCTTCGGCCTTGGGCTCACCGTGGAGCACTTTGACGACACGACGTTCACCAGCAATGACGCGGCGCGCGCGATCGGCTGCGAACTCGGCCAGATCGCGAAGAGCATGTGCCTGCTGGTGGCCGCTGATCCGGTTCTGGTCGTCGCGTCGGGGGACAAGTACATCTCCGATGCAAAGCTCGCCGCGCGCTTCGGCGTGGGCAGAAAGAAGATCAAGCTTGCCGATTCCGAGACCTGCGTCGCGGTGTTCGGTTACCCGCCGGGCGGGGTTGCGCCGGTCGCGCACCGCACCGCCGGCATCAAGATCCTCATCGACCGGAGCCTGGCGCGCTGGGAGCGGATCTACGCCGCCGCCGGCACACCGCACGACAACTTCGCGCTCACCTTCGACCAGCTCGTCACGATCACCGGCGGAGAGGTCGTCGACTGCGTGAAGGAGTGAAGGTCCCCAAGAGGTCAACCGCCGAGCACGAGCGCGTCGAGGTCCGGAACCGACGCGAACGCGCCGTCGAACGTGACAACGCGCAGCTCGCCCGTTATCGCGAATGCCGCAAGGTAGCGATCGGTCCAGACCTTGGGCGAGTAGCCGGCTCCCAGAGTGAGTCGGCGCCAGTAGTGCTCCATTCCGAGCGGCTCAAGGCTGAACCGGAAGCGTGTATCCTCGGTCATTCGGTCGTAGCACTCCCACGCGTCGCCCAGGGTCAGCGCGTCCTCGCCGAAGAGCGACGGATTCGATGCGAGCCTGAGAAACCCGGACTGCGTCATCCGACAGACGGCCGCCTCGCCGTCACCAACCGAGTCCAGCCATCGAACCGCCGGCGGGTGGTGCTCGTGAGCGTCAAAGGCGAGAGCGAGCAGGACGTTGACGTCAGGAAGATACATGGAGGTCTTCGCGCTCAAGGAGCGCCGCGATCCGGTCGGGCGTCACGCGGACCGAGTTTCCACTTGTCGGGTTCTGGAGCTTGTAAAATAGATTTCTTTATTCTATATTGACAGGATGAGACCACGCAGGGCGCTTGAGCTTGTCCGGGCGATGGCGGAGCAATTCCCAGCCGTTCTGATCCTCGGTCCGCGCCAGTCCGGAAAGACTACCCTGGCGCGCACCTTCATCCGCGGCTCGTACTATGATCTTGAGCGTCCCTCGGACCACGATGTGTTCGCGTCGGACCCGGAGCTCGCGCTGTCGCGTCTGCCCGAGCCGCTCATTCTGGACGAAGCGCAGGTTCTACCGGAGCTCTTCACGGTTCTTCGACCGATCATCGACGACGACCGTCGCGCGACAGGCCGGTTCTACCTCCTTGGTTCGGTCAACCCCTCTCTGCTTCAGAGCGTGTCGGAGAGTCTGGCGGGTCGAGTGGGCACGGTGGAACTGACACCCTTCCTCTCGTGCGAGGTAGACGATGGAGTTGATCTCGACGCTCACTGGCTCAGAGGTGGGTATCCGGAACCGTGTCTGGAGGACGACGCAGGCCGTCGAGTGCGCTGGTACGAGCAGTTCATCTTCACGCTGGTGCAACGGGATCTGTCGCGCCACGGGATAGGTGCCTCCCCGACCGAGATGCGCCGGTTTCTTGGGATGGCCGCCCACGCGCACGGTGGACTCCAAAACGCGTCGGAGCTTGGACGGTCGCTCGGCGTCTCGTACCACACGGCTTCACGCTACCTCGACATCCTGGAGGGGCACTTCCTTCTGCGGCGTCTGGCCCCATGGCACGCGAATCTGGGGAAACGGCTTGTGAGATCGCCAAAGCTCTACGTTCGCGATACCGGTCTGCTGCACTACCTGCTCGGAATCCGGTCGGAGGTCGACCTCCTGGAGTCGCCGCGCCGGGGCGCAAGCTGGGAAGGCTACCTGGTCGAGCAGATCATCACGCTCGAACGTCTCGCCCGCGTCGGATCAGCCTTCTGGTTCTTCCGGACACAGGCGGGGGCGGAGATCGACCTCATAATCGATCGAGGCGTCGAGCGCGTCGGACTCGAGTTCAAGTGTGCAGTGTCGGCGGTTCGTTCCGACGCGTCCGGACTCGGTGTCGGCCTGGCCGACGGTGTCATCTCGCGCGGCCTGGTCGTTCACGCCGGCTCGCGCCGATACCCGCTCACCGACCGGATCGATGCCGTCCCCGCCCGTGAGATCCTCGCCGACTACGAGCGCGCGCTCGGCTGAGCGCGCCCCCGCAGCCGCGCCTGCACGGAGCGCGCGACGCGGCAGCGGTGATCGCGGCGACTCTGGGATAGCCTGCGGAGCGTCCGGGATACCTCGTTTCAAAGTGCTGTCCGGTGGGACGCGTTGGCTGGTGAGTCAGAAGTGCTGTTGCTGTAGTGGCATGGTCGTTGGGCCGTCTTCATCGTACCGGCCTCAGGATCCCCAGGCGGGCCATCCTGGCCTCCAGGGTTGTTGCCTTCAGCTCAAGAATTTCCGCCGCACCGTCACGACCGCGGATCCTCCAGCCGGTCTGGTCGAGCACCTTGACGATGTGGTCTCGCTCGCACTCGGCAAGCGACCGAAAGCCGTTTCGGTTGGTAGCGTGACGCGTTGTGCTGCCGCGGTCACCAGGTACGCCGGTCACCCGCAACCGCTCTGACGAGGAATCCGCTGCGATGCTCGGGCCGATGGGCTCTGCAAGCTCGAGCTCGGGCCCACTACTCAGGATCACCGCTCGCTCGATCACGTTCATGAGCTCCCGGACGTTTCCGGGCCAGTGGTACCGCTCAAGCCGCTCCAGCACATCGGAGGGTATGCTCGTCACGCGTCCGCCCGCTGCGGTGGAGAACCGATGAAGGAAGTGCTGCGCAAGGATCGGAACATCCACGGCACGCTCCCGTAGCGGGGGGCACCTGATCGGAAACACGTTGAGACGATAGTAGAGATCCTCACGGAACTCGCCCGCGACCACGGCGGCTTGCACATCCCGGTTGGTTGCGGCAATAACGCGTACGTCCACGCGTAGCGACCGCTCTCCGCCCACCCGCTCAAACTCACCGTCTTGAAGGACTCGAAGGAGCCTCGCCTGTAGCGCCGGTGAGAGTTCGGCAATCTCATCCAGAAAGATCGTCCCGCCGTCGGCAAGCTCAAAGCGTCCGGCCCGGCGAGCGTGGGCGCCGGTGAACGCGCCCCGTTCGTGGCCAAAGAGCTCGCTTTCGATCAGCTCGGCCGGCAGCGCCGCGCAGTTCACCTTTATCAGCGGACGATTGCTGCGATTGCTCGCACCGTGGACCGCGCGGGCGACGAGCTCCTTGCCCGTCCCGGTTTCTCCGAGCACCAGGACGGTGGCTTCCGTTCGGGCGACCACACGCACCGTGGCCAGCATCGCGCGGACCGGTTCACTCTCGCCGACGACGCCGCCGAATCCCTGTGCGAGCTCAACTTCCTCGCGCAGGTAGTCGTTCTCCTCTTCAAGCCTGGCGGTCAACCGTCGCACTTCCGCGAGCGCCCGCTCGAGATCGTCCCGCACGTCGTGCAAATCGTTAAGCTGCTGGCCGATGACTTCGCGCGACTGCAGATTGTGCATGATGGTTGCTGCCTGTTGCGCAAAGACCATGAACGACGGAAGCACATCGTCGTTGAGCTCGCGGTAGAAGTCCCGTTTGGCAGTGGAGATGCCGCACATAAGTGCGGCCTCAATCGATCCGTCGGTGTCGAAGAGCGGGGCCACCATCACCTGATGGAGACCAAGCTGCACCCAAGGGCTCTCGCCGCCCGCCGGCTCAATGAACGCCGACCCCGATCGGCCATCCCCTTTTCGCTCGATCGATGCTACGTCGAGCCTGCATTCGGGGGCGGCGCAGGGCACCCCGTAGAATGCTGTCAGCCGCAGAGACGGCTGTTTTCCGGTTCGCGTGAAGACCGCGCCACACTCGACCTCAAACGCTTCGATGGCCGATTCGACGACTATCATCGGCAGATCACGCGAGTTCTGGAGCTGGATTGCGCGGGTGCTGAACGCGTGCATCGCCTGGAATCGCTCGAGATCCCGGTCGAGCGCGTTGCGCGCGTTGATCAGATCCTGCTTGACCACCATCGAACGGAGAATCTCTGCCTGCAGCTCTTCGTACGTCGGCCTGACCGGAAGACTCGTCGCGTCGAGCTTCGCCATCGCGCGCCCCTTTGTGTTCGCAACTCCGATTATAGCCCTGGATCTGGTATCGAGAAACCGCTGACAAGTGAGCATCGAAGTATTTCGGCGCAATCGTCTTTGCCTCACTATGGCCGAAAAGCGTACACGCGGCGGACTCCCGTTCCCGACGACAGACCGGCATCAACCGCGATCTCGAATCCGTGCCGTTCCATGTACGTTCTCACGTCGTCGGCCAGACGCTTTGAGTGCACTTCAATCACGGCCTGCCGAACTATCGGCACGTGCTCGTCACGCAGGCCCTGCAGCACGGCAAGCTCATCGCCCTCTACGTCGATCTTGAGGTAATCGATAACAGCGTTCTCATCCTCGCGAAGCTCACGCAGCATATCGCTCCGAAGCGTTTGCAGCTGATCCGCCGCTACGGATTGCACGTCTCGCGAACGAAGGGGCGTTGCGAAAACATGCCTTGGGTGTCCGAGCGGGTGTCGGTCGCGCCGCGCGATCGGGTTTCCTCAGTTTGCCACTACTATTTGACCCTTATTCCGTTCATGTAGATTGCATCAAGAACGGTACCGTCTTCAAAAATCATTCTTCCGCTGCCGTGCCTGATATTGTTCTCGAATTCACCCACATATATTCTTCCGTCGGAAAACCAGAGGGTTCCATTTCCGCTTAGTTTTCCTTCTCTGAAGTCTCCCTCGTAGCGGGAACCGTCAGGCTGAATCAAAACACCACTGCCGTGAGGCTGGTTATCCATGAATTCGCCTGTGTATTCACGGCCGTCAGCCCAGATGAGTTTACCCTGACCTGTACGGATTCCTTCTAAGAATTCACCTTCGTAGCGGGAGCCGTTCTCGAGAATGAAAACACCGTAACCATTGGTGCAGTCTCCGCTTATGCAACCGACCGCTTTTCGCTGTGGTGATTGACAGGCTGCAAACAGCACAAGAAAAAGGGTGGAAATGAGAAGCAATTTCGTTTTCATGGATGTCTCCTTTTGTTTTTTCGCCCTGTGGTGGGTAACAATATCTTCAGATTCTGTAATACTCATTCGGAGTTCATCAGATGTATGCATCATTCTGTCAACTCTTGAATTCCTCCCCCCCATCCGCCCCATGACTCGGTTTCAGGTGGCCGATGATCCACCTCGGAGCTGACGTCCTTGAGCGTCATGAGCGCGGCCACCCCGGCGACCTTGGGCGCGGCCATGCTAGTGCCCCATATGGAAACATACAAGGGGGCGTAGTTGCCGTGTTTGCAGATCCCGAGCGGACTGTTCGCGCCCAGCGCACATCTGTCGAACGAAACCGGTATACCATAGTCATCCCGGTCCGGTTGCGTTCACCGAAAGCGTCGCCGACGTCCTGGCTGTCCTACGCACTGCAAGACGTATGCCACCGCCGTGGGTAGTCTGGAGGGGCTCGAGAAGGTCGGCAGATGAGCCGCCAACCAACATGCTGGAGCCTGACTCCAATATCACGGGGGCGACTCCAACGACATGGAGGCGTATCGCGGGGCGTAAGGTGCGGGGACGCTTCTTTCCTTCCTGTTGGTAACCGCCCAAAGAAGTCCCGTGGTTCCGGCCGTTGAGTTGATCTGAGGCGCACCGGTGTCGCATGGTTCTCACAATCCGATTATGACGCCGAAGCGTTACTCAAACGTGATCTGAACGTCCGATAGACGTTCTATCGAAACGCACCGATCTACCGCGAGCTGGAGTCGGCGCTTTTCGTCACCACGCGCGAGGACGATCGGGACAGCAGCGGCGAGAGCACCGGACCAATCTCCTCGTCGGTGCCTCGCTCGTCTGTGAGACCGGTGTTCCGTCGCGGGTAACTCAGGGCACGACGGGCGATCTCAGTTGGCCGCAGCGCAGCGAGTCAAGCGGTTCCTTCGATCAGACGCCTCGCGTCACAGGAGCGTCAGCATCGTCCAGACGGCGCCGCCGGCGTCGATCAGACCAAAGCCGACGATCTGCGGCTTTGCCTGTCGCGTGACGGCGAGCCCGGTGGTGCCGATGAGAATGCCGAAGCGCCCCCACACGGTGGCCCAGAAGAAGTTGACCGCACCGGCCTGCGCCGCGTCCAGGTAGTAGTAGCCGAGCACGATGAGGACCAGGCCGAGCGCCCGGATCCACGGGTCTCGGGCCGGTTCGAACCGTAACAGGCGTAACGGCACGTTCGGCACGAACAGGAATCCGACCCCGATCGCCACGACGTAGACACCGAACACGAAAACACTGAGTTCTGACGGGTTCATCCGATCTTCTCCATTTGCTCGCGCTCGCGAGCCTGCCACGGCGTGGTCATCGCGGACACCGCCTCTTCCACTGCACGCGCGATCGACTCGTACTCAACTCCCAGCTCGCGGACGGCCTTGCTTCCGTCACCGCGAAAACCGCGTTTCATCGTCCGGATTTGGTCGAGTGACATTCCGAGCATCGGTGTGAACCCAAAGATTCGGCCCAGAAACGACAGCAGCGCCGCCGTCGGCATCAGCATCACGTTCGGCATAACGAGCCAGGGTAGTCGTACGCCGGACGCCCGGGTGATCAGCCGGTTAAGCTCACCGAACGAAAGCCACTCGGCCGCGGCGAAGTAGCGCTCACCTACGTTATCTTCCTTCTCGAGCGCACGAACGACCACGCGCGCAACGTCTCGAACGTGAACCCACGAGATGCCGCTCTTCACGAGCACCTGTGCCGGCATCTTCCGGCGAACGAGGGCCTCGATGTACCTGCCGCTCGGCTTGGTGTCGCCGGCGCCGGTCACTCCGCCGGGGTAGACGACGACCAACGGCAGATTGCGGGTCCTGTGAAGCTCCCACCCGACTCGCTCGCCATCCGACTTCGTGCGCGAGTACTCACTCGCGGTCGGGTTGCCGGGCTCGCTCTGTTCGTCCGGCACCTCGGCCGGAGAGCCGGCGTACACGACGAGACTGCTGATGTGAACGAACTTGCGGACTCCCGCATCGAGCGCAGCTTCCATGACGTTCCGGTTCCCATCGACGTTGACCGCCCTGAACGCGCCCATCCGCCGTAGCCAGAAGTCGTATATGTTTGCAGCGTGAATCACCGCATCGCAGCCCTGTATTGCCCGGTCGACCGATTCCCGATCGGTCACGTCGCCGACCGCGAGCTCGCAGTCGATTTCGGTCGCGTCGCTGGTCGGCCTCACCAGACACCGCACCGTGTGTCCGCGTTCGATCAGCTCGCCGAGCACGTGCCTCCCGATGAAACCGGTGCCGCCCGTCAAAAGAACTCTCATGCGTGCCTCCATTCCTTAGAACAAGCATCCACTCACCGCGGCTCCGAGTGCAGCCGCGCACCTCCGGCGTGCTCACTGTATAGGCCCCTCCTTCTCCACAAGCGCAAAGACTGCCGACGTGTATGAGTGGACCATATTCCGTCCGCCGAGCGGGCAGAACTCGGAGCCACCGTAGATTCCGAGCCACGGCACGTTCTCACCACGGCACAGAGGCTGCTGGAGTTTGTTGACGAGCTCGTCCTTGAGGATCCGGTTGAAGGAGAGCTTTCCCCGTGCGCCGCAGTCGGCGTGGAACACGGCAACTGGAATCCGTCCGCGAAGGTCTGCGGTGAGCTGTTCGCCAAGCCGGTCGACTCCCGCGAACATCGCGTTTTCGTTACGTTCCATGGTGCGCAGGAACTCGCCTTCGCGACACGATCGACCGACCAGCACGCTGTCATCCGACTGCCGCAGGATTCCTCCCACGATCCGGTACTCGCTTCCGTACTCCTCGCGGTATTCCGGTTCGAGCTCCTTGCCAAGAGCCGCGATCGGGACGATCTCAATCGGCAGCGTCGACGACGGCAACCCAAGCGCCGCGGTGAACGCTGCCCACGCGGGTCTGCCGTCGAGCTCGTAGATCCGCACTCCGTCGCAACGGGTAACCTCTAGCGGGATTCCCATGGGCCGATAGCCGTGGTTCACTCGCGCGGCGAGCTCGAGGCTCGGATCGGCGAAACCGACCGCCACGACGCCCATCTCATACGTACGTTGCTCCATGAAGTGGAAACTGGTTTTCAGTTTCGCGTTGTCCATGGCGTACCCGCCGACAACACGCACGTCGGCTCCGAGGATCGACTCGATGCCGCTCAGCAGGTCATCGCCGGGGAGCACTGCGAGAGACGGATAGCACATGACCGTATGTATGCCGGACGCCTGTCGCGCGAGGTCGCGAGCGAGCCCTGCGCCCGCGCCGACGAGATCGCTGGGGTCTGGTCGGTCACACGCGGCCACAGCAAACGCTCCCCGCGGTCCGCGGACGCCCATCACGGCGAGCGATCGCATCGTCTCGGATGCGCCTTCGCGCCCGATGACGCCGGAGCCGGTGCAGCCGACGATCCGGGCGCTCGGGGCAAGCCGATGCGCCTCGTCGAGCAGTTCGTCGAAGTTGTGTCCGATCGTGGTGTGCAGGATCAACAGGTCACAGTCGGTCCCGTCCCCGAAAGCGCTCTCCAGACACTCCGCTACCGCGCGACGCGTGTTTACGGTCGCTGTCGACGCCGACCCGAACGTCAGCACTCCTCCGCGCGTGCGGTACCCGCCAACGTGCACACAGTGCACGCCGCGCCGCGCGATTCCCGGTCTGAAACACCCATTGTCCGAGATACAGTCGGCCGCCGTTCCGTGTCCGGCCTTCCAGCGCGCGACCAGCGTCGGCTGCCGGATCAGCGGTCGTGCGAGCGAGACGTAGTCGGTGATTCCGCCGGAGACCAGCTCGTCGCTCTCCTCCAGGCTGCGAATCCCGCCCACGAGCATGAGCGGCATCTTCGTCTTCGCGCGGTACGCGCGGGCGCCGTCACGGTAGTACGCGCCGTCGCGAAGCGGCGGAGAGAAGAACCCCGCGAACTCACCGGCGAAATACGCGCGCATCGTCCCGCCGCTGAGCTCCACGCAGTCAACGCCGGCAGCCTCGAGCAGCACGGCGGTCTCGGCCATCTGTTCCTCGTCAAAGCCGCCCGGCAGCGAGTCGCGGGCGTTGAGCTTCACGAGCACCGGGTAGTCCGGCCCGACTGCATTACGGACCGCGCTGACAACCTCGAGCAGGAACCGGGCGCGGTTGGCAAGTTCACCGCCGTAGTCGTCGCTCCGCGTGTTGTAGTACGGCGAGAGGAACTGACTGAGCAGGAAGCCGTGGGCCGCGTGGATCTGCACGCCGTCAAAAC
>RECL01000032.1 GCA_007694025.1 Spirochaetaceae bacterium | reverse complement strand
CATGCAGTGGATCGACATCGAAACCGAACTGACCACCGCGATCACCGACCTGCTCATGGCCGCGGTCGCGCTCTACGCAATCATGAAGATTCTCAGCAGTCGGGCTGACCAGAGGATCGGTCAGCGCGCGATCGTCTGGTCGGTCGCGTTCGGCTTTCTGGCGCTCGCGGGAGTGCTCGGGTTCGTCGCGCACGGATTCGTCCTCTCCGACGCGGCGAAGGAGCTGATCTGGCAGCCGCTCTATCTTAGCCTGGGACTGACGATGTCGATGTTCGCGGTCGGTGTGATCATCGACCTTGCCAACCGTCCTGCGCCGCGCGGCGTCGTCGTTGCGTTCGTCGTCGCGGGGATCGGCTTCTACTCTCTGACACTCTTCGTGTCGGGAAGCTTCCTGGTGTTCATCCTTTACGAAGCGGTGCTCCTGCTGTTCGCGCTCGGCGCGTACTCAGCGATCCTGATCCGACGCCGCAAGCGGTTCGCCGCGTGGATGCTGGCCGGGATCGCCGTGAGCATCACCGCCGCGGTCGTCCAGGCGACCGGCACCGCGTCGATCCAGATCGTCTGGGCCTTCGACCACAATGGGCTGTTCCACCTGATTCAGATAGCAGGCGTCGCGTTGCTGCTCAAGGGGATTCTGCCCGGACCACGGTAGCCGTCTTCCCGCTGTGTCGCGGCCGCAGGCTGCGCGACCGCACGATCGGTCACTTGAACGCGCAGTCGGGTACCTTCGCCATGAACTCCCGCAGCTCGGATGAGCCCGGATCGTCGAGGATCGACGGCGCACCGTGTTCGGCGATTCGGCCCTCGTGCATGTAGAGCACGTAGTCGGCGAAACTCCGGACGAAGTCTATGACGTGTGACACGAGCACGAACCCCTTGCCAATGTCGCGCAGATCGGTGATCGCGCTGAGAACCTCGAACGTGAGAATCGGGTCGAGCGCCGATGTCGGCTCGTCGAGGAAGACGACCTCAGGGTCGAGCGAAAGCGCTCGCGCGATCGAACCGCGCTGCGCCTGTCCCCCCGAAACGTTCTTCGGCAGCTTGTGCGCCTGATCGGACAGCCGCAGCAGATCGAGGAACTCCATCGCGCGCGCCTCGGCCTGTCCCAGGTTGTACCCTCGCGTTTTCTCCAGGATCAGCGTGATGTTACGCAGCAGCGTCAGGTGCGGGAACAATGCGTGGTGCTGGAACACGAACCCAACGCTCCTGCGGTAGTCAGGGTTCGTGACGTCGTGACCGTTGACGCGGACCGCTCCAGCCGTGGGGCGCTCAAGCCCGGACAGGATGCGCAGCAGCGTCGATTTCCCGCTTCCCGAGATCCCGATGATCGCGACCGCCTTGTACCCGTCGAGCGTCAGGGTCAGATCGCGAAGTACGTCGACATCGTAGCGATGGCTGAGCCGGTCGATCTCGATCTTCATAGACCCCATCTCCTGTCGATCCACTTGGTCAGCTGCGAGAGCGGGATCGTTATCACCAGGTAGAGACCCCACATGAGCAGGAAGCCTTCGACGAACCGGAACGTATTGTTCGTCATCAGCGCGACCTCGTAGAACAGCTCACGGTACGAGAGGACGTTCAAGAGTGCGCTTCCCTTGATGATCAGCGAGAAGTTGTTCATCAGCGGCGGCATCAGGATCCGGATGACCTGAGGAACGATGATGTACCGGTAGCGCTGAAACGGCGTGAACCCGAACAGGTCCATCGCCATGTACTGCTCGGCTCCGATGCTCGCGATCGCCGAACGAAAGATGTTCGTCATGTACGGGGTGATGTAGACGATCAGGCCCGCAAGCCCCATCACGGCGCGATTGGTCGTGCCGAACGCTGGACCGATCACGAACGCCATGATCATAATCATCACCAGGAGCGGAGTCCCGTAGATGATTTCGGTGAACACGTCGGTAAACGCCCGGAAGTAGCGGACCCGCGACTTCGACAGCAGATACACCACAAATCCGAGCGATGTGCTCGCGACCAGCGAGACGAACGAAACCCACAGCGTCAGACCGAAGCCGGATCGGATCGCATTCCAGTACGGCGCGATAGTCGTCAGATCGAACGGTCGCCGCTGACGCGCGACGACAAACCACGCAAAGAGAACGAACGTGGCGATGGCAAGCGCGTACGCCGCCGCGCTGCCGCCGAGCTCGCGGCGGGCGCTACTACGCTCCGTCGGGAGCCCGGTTGCCGGTTTCATCAGTTCTCGCTAATGAAAAACTCGAGCCCGTAACGGCCGAGCAGTCGCTGGACCTCGGCGTCCCACGCCGCGCGCAACTGGTCGTACAATCCACCGGGCCGCGACATCGCCGCGACAAACGAGTTAGCTTGCGCGAGGAGCTCCGATTCGCCCTTGCGAATGCCCATCGCGATCGGACTCGAAACGAAGGGATCCCACAACACGATCGTGTCTTCCGGGTTTGCCAGGTGACCGCGCGTGACCGGGAACGCGCTCATCATGAGCACGTCGGAGCTGCCCTGCACGACGTTCAGCACCGCAGCCTCAAGGTTAGTGGCAATCTCCACGTTGAATCCGAGTGACTCGGGGATACTCGCCGACACCTGGCCGGTGATTCCGGTGAACCTGGTCGCAGGGAGATCGGTCAGGGCCTCTTTGGGTGAGTCGATCGTGACTCCGTTCGCATCCGCGAACTCACGGTTGACCAGGCTGATTATCTTGAAATAAAAGTAGGGCTCGGAAAAATCGATCGACTGCGCGCGCTCGGGGGTGCGGCTCATCGATGCGATGATTATGTCGATATCCCCCGAGTTCAGCGCGGGAATCAGCGACGCAAAGTTCGTGTCCACGATCTCCACCGGGCGACCAATGTACTCGCCGAACGCCTTCGCAACGTCGACGCTGATCCCAAACGGCGCTCCGGCCGAGTCCTGCGTCTCGAACGGCGGGTAGCGCAGATCCATACCGACCCGCAACGCAGCCGGCTGCGACCCGGCCGCCTCGCTCCGACCGCCGGCCCACCCGCTGGCCCCAGCAACAATCAAGATAGCGATCGCTATCAGTAGTCGTTTCACTTCAATCCTCCATCGATATTTGGTTATCCAAAAGATCGCTACAATCGTCAAGGAATGCAAGCAGAATGGAGCGAATGAAGGAAAATGCTGTTTCCGTCGGGGCTGCACTCTGCCCCGACGGAGCTGGCAGGCTCCTACAGCTGAGAACGGAGCTCGATCAGCGTTTCGACCACGCTCGGGTCGGCGAGTGTCGATATGTCGCCAAGGTCGTCGGTTTTCTGCTCGGCAATCTTGCGCAGTATCCGACGCATGATCTTGCCGGATCTGGTCTTGGGCAGCCCGGGCGCGATCAGGATGAGGTCGGGCGTCGCGATCGGACCTATGTGGTGGCGCGCTTCGTTTCGCAGCTCACCGATCAGCTCCTCGTCGACTTCGGCACCATCCTTCAGCAGCACGTACGCGAAGATGCCCTGGCCCTTGATCTCGTGCGGGAATCCGACAACCGCCGCTTCGGCACACGCGGGGTGCGACACGAGTGCGCTTTCTACCTCGGCTGAACCGATCCGGTGGCCGGATACGTTGATCACGTCGTC
>RECL01000234.1 GCA_007694025.1 Spirochaetaceae bacterium | reverse complement strand
ACCGCGCGGCGCGAAATCGAGCAGTCGGTCGCGGCGATCTACCGGGAGCAGGAACGGATCAGGGCGAACCTGGAGGTCGTAGAGTCGGGGACCCCGCTTCACCGGCGGTACATCGACACGCTGACCGCGCAGGAGGACGAGCTCGAGCGACTAGCTACACGCCTCGTGCGCGCGCAGGCCGACGAGCGGGCTGCGCGCGACGCGTTGACGCGCTACCTGGACGGCCTGTAGGCGACGCAGCCCCGGCGGCGCGGCGGTGGCAATCGCCGTTGCGCTCCGGGCAGCTCCGATGTCCAGAATCGGGGGTGTACCCCGGCGCGCGGTTCTGGTATGATCCGCGCATGTCTCTCAAGAACAGCCGCGCGGCTCGGCTGATCAGCCTTCTCATTCCCGTGTTGGTCACCTCCTGTTTTCTCCTGCCCCAGGAGGAGGAGGTGCTCGCGCCGCCGCTCGCCGAGCCCCCCCAGATTGTCTACCGCACGACCGAGGTCACCAGAGCTACGCTTGAAAGCTCGATCCGGGCGTTTGGCACATTCATCTCCGCCGGCCAGTCGGACCTGAGCTTTGAGCGCCGCGGTGGAAGGCTGCGGCGGGTCTACATCGCGCCGGGCGAAACGGTGGCGGCGGGGCAGCTGGTCGCCGACCTCCACTCCGACTCGCTGGAGATCGAGGTCGCGCAGGCCGAGCTCAACGTCGAGCGCGCACAGATCGCGCTCGAACGCGCCCGCACGCAGGTTGGTGACCGCTTCGCGGTCGAGTTCGCGCGTGCCGACCGCGACCTGGCGCTGCTGCGACTGAACGAAGTAGCGGATGACCTTGCGCTCCAGCGCGACCTTGCGGTCGTCACCGGCGAGCAGCGCGACGCGATCCGTGCGCTCGAACGACGATACGCCGAGCAGGAGATCGCCGTCCGGAAGGCGACGCTGTCGCTCGAACAGCTCCAAGAGCGTGAGAGCGCGGCATCGGTCCGCCTGGCCGAAATCGATCTGCGATCGGCGCAGATGCACCTGCAGACGCTTCTGGGTCATCTGGAGGCAACGCGGCTCTACGCTCCGATCCCCGGTGTGATCACATGGGTCAGCCGCCAGGCGCAGGAGGGAGAGAACGTACAGGCGTTCCAGCCGCTGATGCGGATCGCCGATCCGACCAACCTGCTGTTCCAGTACCAGGGTCGCGACGCGAACCGGTTTGAGGTCGGGATGGAGGCGGTCGTGGAGGTCGCGAGCGTCGAGTACACCGGTCGCGTCGTTCTCACCGAGCGGAGCGTTCCGTTCGACCAGCGCGAGGAGTTTCGAGAGACCGTTCACATCGCGGTGCCAGGCATCGCCGGCGACGTTCGGCTCGGACAGACCGGTACCGCGCGGATGGTGCTCGCGCGACGCGAAGACGTCCTGGTCGTGCCGGCGCGCGCGGTACAGCGCTTCTCCACGCGCCGGTTCGTGAACGTGCTTGCCGACGGCGTGCGCGTCGAACGGGACGTGGAAGTCGGGTTGGAGACACCCACCGACGTAGAGATCGTTGGCGGGCTCGAAGAGGGCGAGCAGATCGTTCTGAGGTAGCATGGTACTCTTCGTCCTCCGCAAAATGCTCGCGAACAAGTGGATGGTCGCGAGCCTGCTGATCGGTGTGATACTCGCGGTCGCGATGGTCACGACGATCCCCATCTACAGCCACGGGATTCTCACGCGGATGCTCCTGCGCGACCTCCAGATCTACCAGGAGAACTCACGCGTCTACCCGGGCAGTCTGTCGGTGTCCGGGTACATCACGCTCAACGAGTTCGGGCCCGAGCGGCTCGACTGGGTCGACGATCTGTCGGCGCTCGTCAGGGACGAGGTGCCGCGCGGTCTGCCCGTGCCGACCCTGACCGAGTCCGAGCATCTCCAGCAGAACTTCCTGAGGGCCGAGCGGGTTGGAACGGAGGCGGCGTCGGTGGCGGTGTCGGTCGGCGCGATGACCGGTCTGATGGAGCGTGTGGTTCCGGTTGCCGGCAGGGTGCCGGTTCCGTCAGACCCTGCGGATGCCTCTCCGGTCATCGAGGCCGCGATCATCTCCCGGACCGCGGCAGAAGGCCGGGTCGTCTTCGGCGAAACGTACCGGTTGCTCGCGCCGCGCACCGAGGAACCGTTCGGGTATCCGATCCGGATCGTCGGTGTGATCGAGATGGAGGATCCCACCGACCTGTTCTGGTCATATTCGCTCCACCGGCACAGCGGGGTGCTTCTTGTGCACCCGGCCGATCTCCGGCGCGTGATCGTGCATGAGAATCCCGGACGCAATCTGGAGGCGTCGTGGAACTACACCTTCGACTACCAGCAGCTCAGTAGCGAGCAGATCGCGCCGTTCGTGCGGTTCATCCAGCAGTACGTTGTCGCAGCGCGGTCGCTCGGTCTGACGATCAGGCTTCCGGCGCTTCGGATCATGGAGCAATATCTGGAACGCGAGCGGCAGCTGGTGATGACGCTCTGGGTCCTCCAGGCTCCGCTGTTGTTGATGCTCACCTTCTACCTGTTCATGGTGTCGCAGGTGCTCATCGATCACGAGCGCAACGAGATCGCGCTGATGAAGAGCCGCGGCGCGAACATCGGTCAGGTCTTTCAGACGTACGTGATCCTGGGGTCGTTCCTGAGCGCGGTGGGGTTCATCGTCGGTCCTCTGCTTGGACTCGCGATCTGCCGCGTGCTCGGAGCGTCGAGCGGCTTTCTTGAGTTCGTGCAGCGCCGGGCGCTGCGCGTAGTGCTGACGCCGCGCGCGACACTCTACGCGTTCGTGGCGTCGATCGTATCGCTGGTGACGATCCTGATCCCTGCCCTCGGCGCGTCGCGCATCACGATCGTTGAGCACAAGCAGACCCGCGCTCGCGCGCGCAAACGGCCGCTGTGGAAGGTGCTCTTCCTGGATGTCGTGCTGATCGCTATCGCGGGGTACGGGCTCTACCAGTTCAGCGTCAGGTCGGAGATCCTGCAGCTGTCGGGGCTCGAAGCGACCGACCTCGCGCTCGACCCGATCCTGCTCGTGATGTCGACGATCTTTGTCGTCGGAGTCGGACTCCTGTTCCTTCGCGTCTATCCGGTTATTGTACGCGCTCTCTACCGCCTTGGTGCCCGATCGTGGTCGCCGGCGTTTTTCGCATCGCTGATCCAGGTCGGACGGGGCGGCGGCAAGGATCAGTTCCTGATGCTCTTCATCATTCTGAGCATTGCGATTGGCGTCTACAATGCCGATGCGGCGCGAACGCTCAATCAAAACGTTGAAGAGCAGCTGCGCTACGGGATCGGTGCCGATATTGTTCTGCAGGAGCAGTGGCAGCAGGTGGACCAAACCGGCGCAATCGTGATTCCCGACGGGATGGGCGTCGGAATGGGAGGCCCACCCGAACCCGGTTCGTCCGCGGGTTCTACCCGCTATCTCGAGCCGCCATTCAGACGGTTTCAGGAACTGCCCGGCGTCGCACACGTGACACCGGTGTTCCGCGCGACGAATGCGGCGGGTCGCAGTTTCGCCGGTTCGTCGTTCGGTCGCGTTGCGCTCTACGGGATCGTTCCGCACGAGTTCGGTCGCGTCGCGTGGTTCCGTGATG
>RECL01000037.1 GCA_007694025.1 Spirochaetaceae bacterium | reverse complement strand
GAGGGGGGCGAGTTCAGCCTTCTGGGCGTTGATGCGTCCGATTGGAGCCAGGGCACCGACGGCGACGGAGAGGGTGACGACGAGCAACGGGCGATCATGGTGATCGCATCGCGGCTCGATCCGGTCTACGCGGCCGACGGATACCGCGACGCATTTGACACTATCCGCGGCTTCACGTATCCGGAACGGCAACCGCTCAACGACCTGATCCGTACACGCCTGGCGGGCACGTGGCGCAACCCGGAATGGGTTTCCGACTCGATGCGACGCGAGTTCAGCGTGAACGTCTACTCGACGATCCCCGACCGCGTGCTTCCCTACGTCCCGCACACTGCCGAGCCAACCGTCTATCAGCCTCGGTACTACCCGTTCTCGTACTCGTTTCACGGGTCGTCGCGCGTGAGCGTGGTCGGTCGCACTCAGCTCGACCGCGCGCGCGACCTCAGCGCGGCCGAGCGCGAACGCCTCGCCCCCCACCTCCAGATCGAGCTCCTGCCCGATCACGAGGCGGCGTTTCGCGCGCACATCGACGAACGCATCGGAGAGATCCCCCAGGGCTACCACGCGCGGATCCTGGCGATCATGGAGGCGTTCCGGACGTTCCAGTATGAGGTTGGGTACGATGACGACTTCTCTCCCGCGCACATGGCCCGCTTTGTCACCGATACGCTGAGCGGTGACTGCGTGGAGTTCTCCAATACCGCCGCGATCCTGGGTCGGATGATGGGGATTCCGTCGCGCGTCGTGACAGGCTACCTGGCGACCGCGTCGCTTCAGAACCCGGCGCACGAGCGAGGGCTCGCGGTGCTTCGCGAAAGCCTGCCGCAGCTGTCGGGGTACCGCCTGGACGAGATGTACCTGGTGACGACGAGCCACCGTCACGCGTGGGTCCAGTTCTACGTGCCAGGGTACGGCTGGGTCGACTTTGAGCCGACAAGTTACGCGATTCCGCCACCTCCCGGAGGCGATCCGAACGAGCGCCGCGTCGTGATACCGATCATCGACCCGCGCGAGCTGCCGCGCACCGCGGAGTTCCCGTGGGCGCAGGTCGTATCGATCCTGCTGTGGCTTGGCGGTGTAACGGTAGCCGGACTCTACCTGCTGCGCTACGGCGCGGAGATCTACCTGACGATCCGTTCGCGCGGAACCGACCAGGCTGCGGTCCGCGCGCGGTACCGGCTGCTGTTGATGCGCCTTGCATCGCGAGGGTACGACCTGAAGCCAGCGTCGATGACGGCGCGCGAGTACGCGATGCAGTTTCCTGAGCTCGCCGGTTTCGCCGACGCGTACACGCGCTTCCGCTACATGCCGCCGGCAGTGGACCGCAACGAAGAGATCAGCAGACTGCTCGACGGGTACCAGCGCGCGAACCGCGACGGATCGCACGCGCGCAAGTACTCCTGGATCACGCGAGTCTTCAGCCTCCGCGGGTTGCACTATGTGTAGGGCTCGCGGTAGCCGGAGTGGCCGTGGCGGCGCCCGGCCGGCAAGCGGGCAGCTTCGACGGTCGGCGCGGCTCGTCGCGCTTGCGGTGATCGCGATGGCCATCGTGTCGGCGTGCTCGATCCACGGGGAGTGGATCCTCTTCCGCGGAGCGGGAGGACGCGGGCATACGCGAAACGCTATGACGCCGCCGCTCGGGATCCGCTGGGAGCTCTCGCTCCAGACGGGAGACCGGCGCAGCTTCGCGTTCAATAACCTGGTAGTCAAGGACGACACGCTCTACTTCGGAGCGACCGACGGAAACTTCTACTCGATGAGTATCGCGACCGGCTACATGAATTGGGTGTTCCGCACCGGGGCACCGGTCAACTCGGTCCCGTACGCCGATGCAGATCGCGTCTACTTCGGGTCGAACGACGGTCATGTCTACGCGCTTGACCGACGAACCGGAAAGGAAGTCTGGAGGCACAACGCGGGGCGCACGGTCCAGAGCACCGTGCTGCGATGGGAGGACCGCATCATCTTCGCCGCCGACGGCGGGGGCGTCTGGTTCCTTGACCTTGACGGACAGGTCATTGGATCGATCAACAATCCGGTATGGCACCGAGTCACACTGCAGGTGGTCGACGGGATGATGTACATGACCCCTGGTCCACCGGAGACGCCGCGAACGCTCGGAGCCTACGACGTCGACCGCGGCGTTCACACGTGGCTGCTCCCGCACGAAGTGATGCGGGCAACGTGGTACAGCTTCCCGGCGGTCACGCGGACGCGCATGATCACGCAGACAAGTCGCGATGTCGGGAGCGAGCTTGAGTTCAGCACGTACGCGTTGAACCTCCAGACCGGTGAGATCGAGTGGGTCAGACGCTTCGTGTCGGAGTTCGGGAACGACCGCCCGCAGAACCTGATCTCCTACTGGATCTACGACCGGATGAACATCCTGGACTACCAGGCGCCGGCAATCTGGCGCAACAGAATCATAACGACGTCGGGAGATACGGTGGTCCGCGCGCTCAACGAACGGTCGGGCGCGGTCGACTGGGAGACCCGCCTGTCGCACCGGACGTCGAGCGCA
The DNA here is from genome assembly GCA_007694025.1 of Spirochaetaceae bacterium. GTDB lineage: Bacteria > Spirochaetota > Spirochaetia > DSM-27196 > SLST01 > SLST01. Next base: position 1,069 of record RECL01000037.1, on the reverse strand, counting down.
CCGATGATCTCCGGCGATCACGTATTCGTCGGCGTCTTCGGCGACGCCGACCGGGGCCCCGGAGCACGCTCACCGCGCCTGGTCGCGCTCAGCGCGCGCAGCGGCAACAAGGTCTGGGAGCTGGAGACGAACGGCGCGGTACTGTCGCCGCCGGTCGTCGCCGGCCGTTACATGGTCTTCGGGACCGATCGCAACTACGTATACGTTCTGGAGCGCGTACTGTAGGATCGCTCCATGCAGAGACGCTTCTGGGTGCGCTGGGCGACGTTCGCGCTGCTGCTGACGACCGGCGTGATGCTCTACCTATGGTTCGAGCGCGCGTTCGGTCCGTTCGCGTGGAGCGAGATCTTCTCGTCGCGCGAAGAGCTCAGGGCCTTCGTCGGGCGGTTTGATCCCTATGGCCCGATCGCATTCTTCCTGCTGCAGATGCTGCAGGTCATAGTAGCGCCGATCCCGGGTAACATCACCGCGCTCGCCGGCGGCGCGCTCTTCGGCCTGTGGCCCGGCTTCTTCCTGAGCTCCGCGGCGCTCGTCGTCGGGTCGTGCATCGCGTTCGCGATGGCGCGCTACTACGGCAGGCCGCTCGTGGAGCGGTTCGTCCCGGCGCCTGTCGTCGACAAGTACCTGGATTCGGTCGCCGACAAACACTTCGTGACGCTCTTCATGATGTTCCTGCTCCCGTTCTTCCCCGACGACGCGCTCTGCTTCATATCGGGGCTGTCGAAGCTCAGGTTCCGCGCCTTTCTTCTGTTCGTTCTGATCGGCCGGCCGCCAGGTATGTTCGTCAGCAATCTGGTCGGAGCGGGGGTCATGGAGATCGCGTGGTGGGGCTGGGCGCTGATCATCGCTGCATCGGCCGCGGTCTTCTGGATCGGCTACCGCTACAAGGACCGGATCGACGCGAAGCTGGGTATAAGCGGCGCGATGGACGGTGATTCATAGGCAGCTGCAGACGAAGCGGCCGGCCCGAAGGCCGGCCATTGAGACGAGTGATCGGCGAGGCCGATCACACGTTCAGCGCGAGCGCAGGTTGTCGAGTCCGCGCTGCTGGATCGCAATCGCCTGCGGC
>RECL01000405.1 GCA_007694025.1 Spirochaetaceae bacterium | reverse complement strand
AAATCTCGAGCCGCACGCTCGGCCATAGGTGAGAGGGCGATGACAAAGCAGCAGTGACAGGCCCCCAACTCGATGCCCCCGTCGGTCAGCAGCGTAGACAGTTCGTCATCGTTCATCCGGATGCCGTCTATGAGACTCTCCATCAGAAGCGCGTTGATGACCGGCCGTTGTCGATCCACCTCGGTCTGCAGCCGGCGTCTTTCGAGCACCAGACCATCTACCGAGTCCTGGAGGTAGCGAAGCCCTCTTCGTTCCGAGCTCGGCACGTCGCTCCTTGCGGTCCCGAGCGCTCTCAGCATCGCCCTGATCGGACGCGTACCCCTGGCGCTGAAGATGATAACGAGCGCCGTGTTGACAGCGATCAGTACGATGACGGTGACGAGTGTCACATTGCGGACGTACGCCGTACGCTCCTGAATGTTCTGCGGGCTGAGATAGACATCGATACTCACGAAGCCGTTCGGCGAGAGAACCGTTCTTCCCGGCAGCGAATCACGGTTCGGGATCTCGTGCAGGCGATCCAGGTGCCGCCGTGCCCGATCGGCATCGAAACCCGGCGCCGTCCGGTACGCGGTATGGATGATCGAGCCGCTCGCGTCTCGCAGGACGAACACGCCGCCCGCTTCGGCATCGATCCCACCGAGCGCCCGATCGATCTCCTGACGATCTATCACGAAGACGAAGACGCCGAGCGCAGCCACGAGTGGACGGAAGGTGTGAAGCAGCAGGAGATCCTCGTGCCGATCCGGGTCCGGCTCGGCACGCAGAAAACCGACGCTCCAATGGAAGAAGAACTCTTCCTCCGTGGCGAGCTGACCGAGGAACTTTTCAGTGTCCAGTGCCGGATAGCCGATCTCAAAACGAAAGAGTGAGTCGACCGAGTACCGGCTCCTGCTGCTCAAGACAGTGCGGTTCGCGGGGAGGATGAGGTAGAAATCGCGCACAAACACGTTATTCGTCGCGACCGCGAGCGCGGCGTCCCCGACACCAATATCAAGCAGCGCAGCCAGCGTCTCCCGGGCATCAAGATACGCCGTGCCGGCGTGCCGGACGAGGGCCGAATTGAGGCTTGCCTGCGAGGCGATGAACTGCACGTCGCGATAGACCGACTCGATGCCGCGGCCTACCTCTTCAACGACGTAGTCGATCTGCGTCTCCGTGTACCGCTCCGCGAGCTCGACCATTCGGGCGTAGAAGAGAGAACCAAGTATGACCGGCACAATGAGCCCGACGGCGTACGAGAAGTAGAAGGGAAGCAGGTTCCGATGCTTGGTCACTGGCGATAGTATACCACGGCTTCCATCACGGCCGAACGCGCTGGAACCGCGGCGATGCTGCCGTCTACGCTGATTTGTGCGGGCTCGGTGCCGAAATTCGCGGCGACCAGATACTCGGTTCCGTCGGCACCGCGCACTTGGACTGCCCGGACTCCGCAAGCGTCCCAGGCGGCGGTTTCAGTCTCCAGTGCCGCCGTCTCTGCGGCGTCGGCACCGACCAGAAGCGCGCAGCACAGGTCAACGAGCACCTCGCCCGGATCCACTCGCCTGACACCGTGGTGGACACCCGAACACAATTCGTCCACCCGTAACGACGAGTAGGTGCCGCCGCGCGGAGATGCCGAACGGTCGATGCACAGTCCGTCGTCTCCCCGGATGAGCACAACCCCAAGGACCCCGTCGACATTCACCCACCGTCCCGGCACCTCAACCAACTCGTCCCGAGGCGTTCGGGTCTCCAGAATCGCGGTTCCGGCCGCCGACGAGATAGTCCGCACCCCTGTGTTGAAGACATCGTTCGGGATGTTCATGTGCAGCCCTTTGACCTCCGTCACGTAACCGATCCGGTCGGTCGCGCACACCACGCGCTGGAAAACGACGCTGGTACGGTCGTCGGGCAACACAGCGAACGCGAGCTGGGTAACCGCCTGGTCGGTGCAGCGAGCTCCTTCATCGATACTGACGTCGACCCCCTCCATGATCTCACCGCACGTCACGAACCCTCCGGTCGTCGTTGTGACCGTTGAATGAAGCAACCGGCGGTGCGCGGTTCCGCTCCGGTCCGTGTCACCCAGGAACCGGACAACCGGGCACAGATTGCGCGACCATTCGGCAAGCGAGCCGTCCGCGGGAGGCAGACACAGCCCCTGCCCCAACTCACGCGCACGCCATGAGAACGACGCGAATCGCCGCGTTGAGCGGGTCATCACCGCGCCGTGCTCCTCTTCGAACCAGTCGCCCGCTACCGCCTCATCGAACGGCACGGGCGGCGCTGGCGGCGCATCGACGAGCGGCAGATAGTTGATGACCATCGCCAGTGCAACGGCGCGGTCGGACTCCAGGCGGGTGAAGTAGTGCGGATTGCCGTCGCGAAGAGACGCCACGCGCGTCCCGTAGAACGACCCGTCACCGTTCGCGTCTGCCTCGCGACGCACGAGCACGAGTTGTCGCTCCACAAGATCGAGCGCGTGTTCGTCGCCGAATCGATCTGCGGCGTAGAGGAGCGCGGGAAACAGATACTCCTGGCAGTACGCGTACCGGACCCGCGAGTCACCGCCAATACGTGCGAGCCGTCCGTCCGCGAAGACCATTCGCTTGAGCACGTTCCAGAGGTCACGCTGGTGGTGGTCCAGGGACTCCGGTCTCTCTACGCGGGTCTTCTTCGTGTCGAAGTGCAGGATCGCGGCGTTGCTCGCGCAGATCACCATGTATCCGACGTTCAGGTATCCGTGGTGGTCGAGCGCGTAGTTCGGGAAGAAGTTGGCTCCCCGGTAACGCTCTGAGAGCGGGCGGCCGGCCACATCGGTAGCGTCATTAACATCACGCTCGACCGACACGCCGTTTACCAGATAGTCGTGCGCGAGCTCTCTCCACGCGCTTGCGTTCGGTTCGTCAGGATACATGCAGGCCACGCGCCACAGCAGAGCACCGCTCCAGATATTCGACTCCGGATTGTTCTTGCCGTCTGCGGCCCACTTTCCGCCGACTACGCCGGCGAACCGACCGCGGCTTCCGTCGTGAAGAAGCCAGTCAGCCTCCGCGACAAGAACTCGATGCAACGCCTGGCGGTCGGACGGTTCCATCGCTTCATCCAGGTGGTGGACTCCGTGCATCGCGCGCTCTATTCCGAGCATGCCGATCCATGAGTGGCCCCACTGCCCACCATCACCGCAGGTCCGGTCGCCGGTCACGTGCGTCGCAAGCGCGAGTCTGAGCGCCTCAACCGCACGTGCGTGCCACCGCTGCCTGGCTCGAACACCGGGGGTTGCCGCCAGAGTAGCCATGGCAGCCAGGTAGTTCCAGTTCGACTGAACGCCCCAGTGCCGGTACCCGGGTCCGTACCCGGACAATGGAGGCGTCCGGTGATCGCGGTGCACGTGCCGATCTGCCCATTCGGCCCAGCGCTCAAGAAGCTCACGAGCATCGTCAATCAGGTTCTCAGTCATCCGGGCGTCTCCTCAACTGCGGCGCTCTGTGGTGCAGCGGAACGTGCATCGTAGCATGTCTGCGAAGACGCGCGGAAGCCACGATACGGTCAGCAACCCGGGAAACCGCCCATCGGGAGACTCAATAGATCCGGCTCCCGTCGTCGTTCA
>RECL01000246.1 GCA_007694025.1 Spirochaetaceae bacterium | reverse complement strand
ACACCCCCGACGTGCTGACCGACGCGACCGCCGACATGGCGTGGGCGCTCCTGTTCGCGGTCGCCCGCCGCGTCGTCGAAAGCGACGCGGTGATGCGTAGCGGTCGCTGGGGCGGCTGGGGGCCGCTTCAGTTCATCGGTGGCGACATCACCGGGGCGACGCTCGGCATCATCGGCGCGGGCCGGATCGGCGCCGCGATGGCGCGCAAGAGCCGCGGGTTCGACATGAAGGTGCTCTACTGCGACGGGTTCAGGAACGAAGCGCTCGAAGCCGAGCTCGGTGCGCGTCGGGTCGAGCTCGACGAGCTCCTCTCAGCGTCCGACTACGTCAGTGTACACGTCCCGCTCATGCCGGAGACTCGACACCTGATCAATGCGAGTACGCTGAAGAAGATGAAGCCGACCGCGTACCTGATCAACACCGCTCGCGGCCCGATCGTCGACGAAGCGGCCCTGGTCGACGCGCTGCGCACGGGCACCATCGCCGGCGCGGGCCTCGACGTCTACGAAGCAGAACCGAAGATGGCCCCGGGGCTCGCCGAGCTCCCGAACGTCGTGATCACCCCGCACGTCGCGAGCGCCACGAAGCGCACGCGCGACGACATGGCAACGCTCGCCGCGCGGAACCTCATCGCGATGGTAGAGGGCAGCCGGCCCGAGACGTGCATCAATCCGGAGATCTACGGGTAGGCCGGGCGGATCGCCCCGCGCTCAGCCGGCGCAGCTGTTCGACCGCGATCGAGCTGACCGTGTCGAACGACGATGGCGGCTTGCCGTCTCCAACCGCGCCGGCGACCTCGTAGCCTCCAAGACGGAAGGCATCCGCGGTCGGGATGTAGCCGCTCCAGCCGTTCGTGTTCGTCGCGACAAGCACCGCGTCCCATCCGGGCTCACTGCGAACGATCGGTCCGTACTCGGTGAAACACTCCGCGGAGGCCGCCGATACCGCCGCCGACCCGATCGCGAAGGTCTGGGTCGTCACCGTGGTCACTCCCCCCACAGCCTCCGCCGCTACGTCTGCAGGCCGACGAAGATCGACCGACTCCTCTACGGCGTCGAGCGTATCGACCGGGACCGGGCGTTTGGAGGCGAGCGCGGTGAGGATCGAGTACCCGGCGGCACGGCCGATGATCGTTGCGCCCTTCGGGTTCTCCTGCGTCGAGATCATCGGCTGAACATCGCCGCACGCGCCAAGCATGAACATCGCCGCGTGTGATGGGAGCTCGGTCTCGATCGCGTCGATCAGTGCGCCGGGGTAGTCGCCACTGACAACGCGGCTGCGTTTGCCCAGGCAGACCGGATGCACCGGGCACGACACTAGAATGATCCCGTGAGGACCGGTCGGATCGCAGAACGCGGCCCGCCCGGCGGTGTCGGTCGCATCGATGCACAGGATCGGGATCTGTGCGTCGATCGGGCCGGTGGGTAGGGCGTCGGGGTTCGCCCAGAGGCTGAAGAGCATCTCGACCGAGCCGTCGGACTTCTCAAGTCGCCGGTTGTACCCGAGGCCGACCGTCGCTGTCGCGTGGGAGAGCGCGCAGGGTCTGACGCGAAACCGAGCGCTACACGCGGTCGACACGACCGCTTCGGTCAACGACGCGACGTACCGGCCGACCGGATCGTCAACCGGCGCGTCTGCAGCCGCGACGCCGGGTCGCGACTCGGTCGGGCGAGTGCCGATGCCGGTACTCCAGACGTCGAACGTCACGGGACCCGAGTGCGTGTGCGAGCAGCTGATCATGATTCGCTCGGCCACGACACCCGATCGCGCCGCTACCGCCGCCCGAAGCGCGTTCGCCTGGTCGGGCGACAGCACACAGAGATCAAGCGTGATCAACAGCAGCTCGGAATCACCCAATCGAAGCGCAAGCGCACGCACATAGAGAGGATCAAGTATGCCGGCATTGCCCTTCCCGACCGCAAGCCGTTCCTCGTACCCTTCGAGCGGGACGCCACGATCGGGGCTTATGTCGGCACGCGAGTACCCGAACAGCAGCGCCTCGCTCATCGACAGAGCATCCCTTGGACCGTGTCGAGCGCGCGATCGAGATCGCGGAGATCGGTGTCGGGATGAACGATCAGATTGAGCGTTCGACCAAGGTGCTCGAGCGTGCGTGGGCACGCGTCGGCAGCGTACCGCCGCCCCGGGATCGCCGACGAGAGCGGGCTGCGTCCGCTGAGAACGGCCTCCCAGTTGACGTAGACGTGCCGGGATGTATCGAGCGGGCATTCGGCTGTGACGCACAGCCGCGCCTCGTTGATTCGCCGCGTTGCGGAGCGAGCCGCGTCGGTCGACTCCAGAAGGAACGCGGTCTTCACGCCGCAGTCGCCGTCGGCATCACGCACCGGAGCCGGTCGCACCGTGTCGACCGATGCAAAACGGTCAAGGATGGTCTTCTTGCGCTCGCGCAGGTCGGAGAGGATCCCATCGAGCCGGCCGAGCTGCACCAACAACACCGCGCTCAGAATCTCCGACATCCGGTAGTTCGCCCCGGCAAAGTACTCGGTGCGTACCGCCTGGTCGGGTGAGAAAAACGCACACCCGGCGTCGTGGTAGATCCGGGCGCGCTCGTACAGATGCGCCGATCCTGTGGTCAGGCATCCGCCTTCACCGCACGAGATCGTCTTGTAGTAGTTGAACGAGAAGGCGCCGCAATCGCCGATCGAACCGAGGGGAACACCGCGGTAGGTGCCGCCGACCGCCTGGCACGCGTCTTCGACGATCGATAGATGCCGGTCGCGGCAGATATCGACGATCGCATCCATCGCACACGGCAGGCCATTGATATGAACGGGAATGACCGCACGCGAGCGATCGGTGATCTTCGCGGCCAGATCCTCCGGGTCGATGGTAAGGCTCTCATCGACCTCGACAAGCACGGGGGTAGCGCCTATCGCCATGACCGCAAACGCGGTCGCGACGAAGGTATACGCGGGCAGCAGAACCTCGTCGCCGGGAGCGACACCGACCGCAACAAGGCCGCAGATGAGCGCCGCGGTACCACTCGTCATGACGAGCGCGTGATCGACGCCGATCCGGTCTGCGAACGCATGCTCGAACTGCGATGACCTGCTGCCGTCCATATGACGCCACAGCCGCTGAGAGGTCGCGAGCTCGGCTACCGCGTCGACCTCGGCCTGACCGAATCGATACATAGTGCCCCCGACACGCATCATGACGGATCGCCACGCGGAAATACACCAAAATACTGCGCATCTTTGCGCGTTTTTTGCTATAATGCCATCACGATGCACGCATTTCACGAGCGCGACCGGGACGTATCGACGAGCCGATCGGGTGTGTCGGTGATAGCCGGCCGGGCGCTCTCCTACCCGGCCCACTGGCACCACGAGATAGAAGTCGTCCGCGTGCGCCGCGGTACGATCGAAGTGACCACCGACGCCGGCTCGACCGTGCTCCGGGCGCATCAGGCAATGTTCGTCCCCGGAGGCTGCGTCCACTCGTACCGGTCGAGTCCCCGAGCCGCCGCCGACGTCGCAATGCTACCGGAAGTGCTGTTGGGCCCGACCGCGCCGCCGGCTGAGCTTGGCCGACCGATAGTAACCCGCGCCAGGCGCGGGTCGGCGGGCACAAACGCATCGATCGCAGAGCTCTTCGACCGGGTCATAGACGAGACGCGCACGCCCGCGGGCGCGACCGATCTGGCGGTCCGCGGTGCGCTGTGTCAGATCTGCGCGCTGTTCGCGCGTGACGGCGCCCCGCTGCGTGCGCCCGAGGGGAACACCGGCAACCGGTCGGCGAAGGCGCATCTGGTTCGCGTCCGGCGCGGCATCGAATACACGCGTGAACGCTTCCGCGACAACCTCTGCCTTGACACCGTTGCGGCCCAGGCCAACCTCAGCTACTTCCACTTTGCGCGTCTGTTCAGGGAGGCGACGGGTACCGGATTCAGGACCTACCTGACCAGCCTGAGGATCGCGGAGGCCGACCGGCTCCTTGCAGAGTCGGAGATGGGAGTTGCCGATATTGCGTTCGCATCCGGGTTCAACAGCATCAGCGCGTTCAACCGCGCCTACCGCAGGGTTCGGGGACGCGCTCCGCGGGGCAGATAGGCGTCGGCGGCCAGCATCAGCCGGAAAACTCGACCGAAATCCGTGTGCCGTCGGCGTGCTCCACGTCGACCGACGCACCGATCTGATCGGCGAGCGCGGCGACGAGCTGAAAACCGGTTGACAGAGCGTTATCCGGTCCGGTGTGGTCGGGCAGTCCCACTCCGTTATCCGATACGCTCAGACGGACTCGCCCGTCGGCCACACGCGCGACCTCAACGCGAACCGTCCCGCCGCCGGAGCCCGGGAACGCGTGCTTGAACGCATTCGTCACAAGCTCGTTCGTGATCAGTCCGACGCACACCGCGGTGTCGAAATCGACGCCAACCGGATCGAAGCTCTCCTGCAGTGCGACATGATCTGCGGGACTCGACATCGATCGATAGACGCGGGCGACCAGCTCCGACAGATACTCGCGTAGATCGATCGTATCGTTGCTCGGCTTTCGGTGGAGCAGCGTGTAGAGATCGGCGATCGTCTTGACGCGCTCGCGTGCGTCGCCTAACGCGCGGAGCGCGTCGGGGTCGCGCAGCCGCGACATATCCATCGCGAGCATGCTCGCAACGATCGACAGGTTGTTCTTGACGCGGTGCTGGACCTCCCGAAGCAGCATTCGGTTGTGCGCGACGCTCGCCTCGAGTTCGTCGCGGACGACTTCTTGATCGGTGATGTCGCGCGCGGCGGCGAAGATCTCACCGTTTGCAGACATGACCGCGTTCCACTCGCACCAGCGGTACTCCCCGGCCCGTGACCGGTACCGGTTCCTGAAAAGGCGGACCCGCTCGCCGTCCCTCATCCTCCGCACGAGAGCGACCGTCGCGTCGTGATCGTCGGGGTGCAGGTAGTCCAGCAGCGACCGCCCGACGAGTTCATCGGGCCGGTAGCCAAGGATGTCCAGCCACGCGTCGTTCACCGCCTTGAATGTGCCGGCCTGAGTCACGATGCACATCAGATCGGGACCGAGCTGGAAAAACCGCCCAAGGGGTTCATTCGATGCCGCTCCGGGCTGTCTGGGGGTGTGCGTTCGATCGTTCATCCCTGTGTCGGCAAGGATAACCCCTTTAAATCCATTTTACCAGATATATCTAACCAAAGGGCCGACGTCGAGGCTTGGGCTGACACATCCGCACGAGTTCAGCAGAGCTTACTCGTCCGAGTTCTGAACCGGCGGCTGACTCTGATCCGATGGCTCGGTCGGGTTGAGCTTGTCGTAGAGGAAGCGCTTGATCTTGTTGGTCGGAGTCTTCTCGAACGGTTCGGGTTGCTCGATGACCGAGTCGATCCGGGAGAAAGCGCTTAGCCGACTGTTCACCCGCGACCGGATCTCCTTGAGAAGATCGTTAACTCCCTTGGGGACCGCGGCAGCGGCGTCAGAAGCCGCCCCGGCGGCAGCGTCGGCAAGGCTCTTGACGTGCGCCTTGAACGCGTCGTAGTTCACCTGGATGCGCGCGACGATCCTGCCGTGCGACTGAAAGACCAGCGAGTCTTCGACGTACTCAAAGCTGTTGATGATCGACTCTATGGCCTCCGGATAGATGTTCTCTCCGCTCGGACCAAGAATCAGGTTCTTGACCCGCCCCTTGATGTAGAGCCGTCCTTCGTCGTCGAAGACACCCAGATCCCCGGTGTGGAACCACCCGTCGGGATCGATAACCTCGGCGGTGCGTTCGGGATCGCGGTAGTACCCCTTCATCACGATCGGGCCGCGCACGAGGATCTCGCCCTCGCCGGTCTCGGCGTCGGGGTTGTCGATCCGAACCTCGATCCCCTCGATCGGAACACCGGTCGAGCGTGGCCGCTGGTTGGCCGCATTCGCTCCGGCAATGAGTGGCGACGTCTCAGTGAGGCCGTAGCCTATGCAGTACGGGAAGCGAGCTTCGATCAGGAAGCTCTCGACCTCTGGAGAGAGCGCCGCGCCGCCTATGCCGAAGAAGTAGAGCCTGCCACCAAAGGTCTTGCGCAGCTTCCGTCCGGCGACGCGGTTGAGGAGCTTGCGCCCGAACGATGTCCGGTAGAGCCGCCCGGTCAAGCGTCCCCCGGCCAGCGACGGAAGGACGCTCTGGCGATAGATCTTCTCGATCAGAAGCGGAACCGAAAGCATCAGGTGCGGACGAACTACGCTGAGAGCCGGTAGCAGCACCGTCGCCGAAGGCGGGCGCCTGAGGTAATGGATGCTGCATCCCATGAAGATCGGAACCAGAAAACCGATGGTGCACTCGTACGTATGCGCGAGCGGCAGGATCGAGATCATCGCGTCGCCGGCCCGCATACCGGGTATCGTACTCGCCTTCTGCACGTCGAACACGATGCTCCGGTTCGTCAGCATGACGCCCTTCGAGTGTCCGGTCGTCCCGGATGTGTAGATTATCGCCGCCAGATCGTCGGCGTTCTGCGATCGTGCTTCGGGGACAGGGGGCGTGGCACCGGCCAGAAGCTGCACGATCGCGGCGGCTGCCTGCCCGGAGTCGGCCTCCCCCGGAAGTTCGGAGATCCGGTCGAACGTCTCGAGCAGGTAGACCGGTGTCTTTGCCGTGGACACCGCTCCCTTCGCCTTCACCGACAGGCGTTGCGACACGAAGCAGGCGCTGATCTCGGCGTGCTCGATTATCGTAGCCACATCGGTCGCCGGGAAGTCGGGCAGAATCGGCACAACGACCGCACCGCACCGGTTGATCGCCAGGTAGGCGATACCCCAGTTCGGGGAGTTCTCCGAGAGAATCGCAACGCGTTCACCGGGTTCGACGCCGTCGGCGCGAAGCTTCGCCGCCACCGCATCGATCAGCGCGGCACTTCCCCGGTACGAGTAGCCCTGCTCCCCGACGAACCCGAGCGCCGGCGTGTCGGGATGAGACTCCCAAGTGCTGAAAAACAGGTCGCTGACCACTTCAATCTGGCGGTTCATCGCTCCTCCGGAAGCATCATAGCAGAGCGGCACGCGCCGCGCGACGGCAGAAGACGGAGCCTCCCAGGATTCGCCCCCAGGCGAAACTCCCGGCCCAAAACAAAGGCCGTCCGGATGGACGCGCTGCGTAGCCGCGCCATGGAGTTTCGCCCCCAGGCGAAACTCCCGGCCCAAAACAAAGGCCGTCCATCCGGACGGCCTTTGTTTTGGGCCCAGCAGGACTTGAACCTGCGACCCACGGATTATGAGTCCGTCGCTCTAACCAACTGAGCTATGGGCCCCTGTCGCTGTAATGTCCCATAGCGAGGACGCTCAGTCAACAGCGATGACGCTCGATCACGGCGAAGACGCCTGTCCTACAGTACCAGGTCGCACGCGTCGGCGGGCATCCAGTGTGCGTCCTGACCGCGCCACTTGACGTTACAGCCGATCGGGTTGGTCAGCGCCCGCGCAACCGCACGACCGTTCGTGACCGCATCGAGCGCCTGGTCCAGGTCGTTGACCGTGACCTTGTCGGCATCCTTCGGGTTGTCGACCCCACGACCGGTGTAGACCAGGCGTCGGTCGGCATCGAAGACGTAGAAATGAGGCGTTCGCAGCGCACCGTACGCGCGCGCGACATCCTGCGACTCGTCTCTGAGGTAGATCCACGGGAACCGCTCGCTGTTCATGCGGCTGACCATGTGGTCGAAGTCGTCGTCGGGGTGGACCTCGGTATCGTTGGAGTTGATACCTACGAAGCGAACGCCCTTGTCGCGGTACTTCTCCGCGGTCGCGCGCGTTGATTCGTCGGAGCCGACCACGTACGGACAGTGGTTGCACGTGAAGAAGACGACCAAGGTCGGCGTGTCGTCAAAGTCCGAAAGCTGGTACGTCTTCCCATCGGTGGCCGGCAACGAGAACCCCGGGGCTTTCTCCCCTATCTGAAGCGTGAACGCCATGGTCCCTCCCTGTATCGCAAGTATACGGCCGCGGTGCCACCACGGCAAACAGGACCGCGGTCAATCAGGTGATTATTGAAGTATTTATAGCCTTTTGGGTTTATTAGACTTATCTTACCAAAATATGAGTGAATCGCCCCGGTTCCCACGGCTTGTGACCCAAACACTGAATGGAACATCGATTATTCTGCCCGATTCACTCGGCGATCGGTACGCGTTCGTGGTGATAGCGTTCCGCAGGAGCGCGCAACCGGTCGTTGACTCCTGGATGGAGGCTGTTGTCGACAGGCTTACGTCGCCTTTGGTCACCTACTACGAGGTTCCGATTCTTGCCGGGGGATGGCGCACGATATCCGGTTTCATTGAGAACGGAATGCGCGCCGGAGTCGCCGTCGACCACCACGACCACGTAGCGACCTACTTTGGCAGCACCGATCGGCTGCGAAGACACTTGGGCATCGACGATCCGTCGGCGGTGTACGCCTACCTGATCGACGCATCCGGATTCGTCCACTGGACCGGCTCGGGACGTGCCGACGAAGCCGCCGTGGCCCTCCTTGCCGATCGCATCGGGCACGTGACGTCGCGGTAGCTCGACGGCGAAGCGGTTCGAGGGTATGATCGCGCTATGCGTCTATCGGTACTCGCTCTTTGTCCGTATCCGTCGCCGTGCGGTGACTCACGGTTGGTCGACGATGTAATCGCGAGTGCAAGCGACGCCGGAGTGACGTGCGTTGCGCTTGCGTGTCCCGATGGTGCCTCTGCCACATCAGAGGTGGCGACCGGTCTTGCCAGGCTCGGTCTGAAGTTTGGCTCACCGGCCGACCCTGCCGAGCGCGCCGGGTGTGCCTCCCCGGTTGTGCTTTCGCAGCTTGCGATCCTCGACTCGGTCACCGATCATGACGACGAAAACGGATCGCCGTTGATCGTCGGCGCCCGGCTTGCGGTGTCCCCGAACACGGTCATCGATCTGGTAGTCGCGAGCCACCCGCCGGATCACCGGGCAGACGCGCGAGCGGTCCGATCGTTCACCGAGCGGCTGCCGCAGATGTACGACGCGCGCAGACCTCAACCGCCGCGACGCCGGGGACCGAAACCCATAGCCGACAAGGCGCAACCTGAACAGGCCACGACCAGGATCGTTATCGCCGCGTGCTTCTACCCGGCGAACGCCGACGGCCACTACCGAGCTGAACTGTCGGATGCGGGGTTCCTGTCGATCATCCCCGACGGGGTCGCCGAACCCGCGGGCGGCACCTCCGACGCGATCACCGTGCGCCTCTACGTCCGGCCCGGCCTTCGTCCCGGCCTGCTGGTGAGGCCTCCGCACGCGCCGCTGACCACGCTCCGCGAGTATCCAGCGATTCTTGCCGAGTTCGAGGTCTGAACCCGCTTGTTGGCATTTGTGTCCCGAGGCTGTACACTCAAGAGGTCTTCAAGACGGGACCGCGGAATGAATGTGAGACGACGGCTCGTACCCGCGTACGCCATCGCCGGAGCGCTTATCGCGCTGGTGCTGGCTGGATGCGGGCGCGAGCAAACCACAGTTCCCTCAGCGGACGCTGATGCGGCCGCGTTCCCTCAGCCGACGGCACGGAGTGCGTACGCCGTAGCTGTGTCCGGGTCGGCTCAGGTCCACGATACCGCCACGGCCACCGAAATCGAGCCGGGCGCGGTCATAGAGAGCGGCCGCCGCATCACCGTCAACGCCGATTCGCACGTCGACGTTCAGTTTGGCGACCGCGGGACGACCCGAGTCTACGGGCCCGCCGAAGCGATCGTCCGCACGCGCGTTGGTGCGGCTCACCATCCGGTCATGGAGATCGACATCATCTTCGGATCGATCGCGGCCACGGTCGGTCAGCTGACCGATTCGGACGTCTACCGCGTCAGAACTCCGCGAGCCTTCTACGTCGTGCGCGGCACTCGTTTCTACGTCAGGTCCGAGCGGGAGGATGACCTCTGGGTGGAAGAAGGCCTGGTCGCGGTGTATCCCAGGTCGGTCGACATGCTGCTGTTGCGGCAGACCGCGATCGAAGCCGAACCATCGCTGCGCGAGCACCTGGACGAACTTGAGCGAAACGCGCCGGTCTTCGGCCCCGGCAGTCACGCCCGTCTTGACGCGACCGCGCTCGCGCGATCGGAGGCGCTTGCAAGCGGCCTCACCGAGTCGCTCGGCCAGGTTGCGGCAGCGACCCCTGCGCAGAGGGAGTCAATCGTGTCGAGCCTGATAGAGGCGATTCGCACCACGACCGGTGCGGTCGCTGAGATCGCGGGTGACGCTCCCGGAGCATCGGCGCCGCCTGCCGCGATTGAGCAGCGACTCGCGTCGGTTGCAGCGGTCAGACGGCTGCCGGTACCCGACAACACGGAGCTACGAACCCTGCTGGGGTCCGACGCAGCGCCGGGGCTGGTTCAGCTCACCGTGAGAACGCTACCGCAGAACGCAGAGATCTTTCTTGACGGAGCGCTGGCCGGCAGCGGCGCGCATCGAACGTTGCTCCGCGCGAACGAAAGCCTGTCGATCCGCGTCGCGCGCCCCGGATACCGCGAGCGAAGGATCCAGGTCGACCGGGCGCGGACCGAGGTCATCACCGTGCAGCTCGAGCGCCTGCCGCCGTCGATCAGCACGGACAGCTTCCTGAAGGCGGTTGCCGCCGACGATATCGGGACGGTGCGTACGTACGTGACCGAAGGTGGTCCGGTTAACGTCCGGACGGCCGACGGCATCCCCGCGCTCGTTCTGGCGACCGGACTGGTTCAGGCGCTGCAGGGTCTCACGCCCGACCTTTCGTACGACCGCGACGTACTGCGCACGCTCGTGGCCGCAGGCGCGAGTGTGAACGATGAGTTTCTGATCGAAGGATCTACGTTCAAGCCCCTTCACGCCGCAGTGCTCGCGGGCGTCGCCGGGTTCGACGTATCGGACATGCTCACGATCCTGCTCGGTGGACCGGTCGACGTGAACGGCGTGATCGTTCTTGAAGGGCAACCGCTGACCCCGCTCGCAATCGCGGTCCGCTGGGCGCTGTTCACCGGAGAGACGCAGGAGGAGATCATCAAACGCCTCCTGACCGCAGGGGCCAGACTCGACGTGACGATCAGCTTCAACAATGAGCTACTCACGCTCCGCGAAATCGCCGGCCGACTGATGCGCCAGGGTGAAATCGAGGATCAGGAGCTCATCAGAATTCTTCGATCGATGGGGGCCGGCGCGTAGCCGTATCAGCGGCTTCGCACGAGCACCTGGGCGTGCCCAAGGTCGGCCAGGCGCGCCCGCACCGACGGCACTTCGCTGTCGAGTACGCCCGCGACGACCACTCGGTACACCGTTCCGGCGCGCTCGACCGTCGCGGGTAGATCGTGCCGACGCAGCTCGCGCGCGATCGCGTCGGCCCGCGCGGCACTCGAAAGCGCGACGACCTGGATCACCCTCCGCTGTTCGGGCGGGTGCTCGACGACCGTGATCTCAACGCGGGCGATACCCTCCCCGGTCATCCCGATCGCATCGGCAGCGGCGCGCGACAGATCGATCACACGACCGTCTACGAACGGACCCCGGTCGTTGATGCGAACGCGCACCCGCCGTCCGTTGGCCAGGTGGCGAACTTCGACGACCGTGTTGAACGCAAGCGTGCGGTGGGCGGCCGTGAGTTCGTTGGTGTCGAATCGCTCGCCGTTTGCCGTCAGGCGCCCCTGGAACTTGCCACCGTACCAGCTCGCGTACCCCGATAGTTCGTGGCCGGACCCTTCGGCGGAAACAGGCGCAGGCGCGAACGCAGCGAGCGCCGCAATCGCAAGGAGCGCTGCCACGGGCACCGTTCGATGGCGTGACCGGTGGTTCGCGACGGGGAGCTTCATAGCGATAGTATCGGCACAACCGCGCCTACGGCACAATAGCTCCGGTGCGGATCGCGATCCGCACCAGTTCGGCTACAGATGATACACCGAGCTTCTCAATCACTGCGGCGCGGTGATTGTCGACCGTCTTCGGGCTGATCCCGAGCAGCGCGCCGATCTCCTTGGAGTTGCGCCCGCTCGCGATCTGGACAAACACCTGGTACTCGCGACCCGTGAGCGTCCCCGCCTCACGGGCCGGCTGATCAGCCGGGATAGACGCTCCGAGTGACCGAAGGCGGGCATCGATGAAGGTCCGACCGTCGCAGATCGATTCGAGCGCCGCCATCAGATGCTCGCCGGTCGACTCCTTGAGCAGGTAACCGTCGGCACCAGCATCGATCGCCTCGTCGGCAAGCCGGCGGATCGCGTGCATCGACAGCACCAGTATCCGGCCTGGGCAGCCGGTAGAGCGAAGCGAGCGCACCAGGTCGATCCCGCTACCGTCGGGAAGCGATATATCAACGACCAGGATATCGGGGCTCAGTTCGCCGGCCGCGCGAAGCGCATCGGCAACTGCCCCAACCTGTGACACGACGCGATAGTGCCCCGTCGCCTCCAGGATCGTAGCGACTCCGGCACGAAGCGGCGGATGGTCGTCGACCAGGATCACGGTCCGAACGCTCATCCGCGCTCCCGACCGACGGCTGTGCCGTTGGTGCGCGGCACGCAGAGCTCGACCCGCGTGCCGCGACCAGGTGCACTGCGCACCGTCAGGGATCCGCTGAGAATCAGCGCCCGCTCGCGCATGCCGATCATCCCGAGCCCTCCGTTACGCGCACCCCCGCGTCGCTCGCGTTCGTCAAACCCCGTTCCGTCATCCTCGACTCGAAGACGGATCGTCCCGTCGACTTCGCGCAGGTCCAGGCGGATCCGCGCGTCTCCGGCGTGCCGGATTGCGTTCGCGATCGCCTCCTGCCCGACGCGGTAGACGTTGATCGCCAGATGACCGGGAACCGCGTCGATGCGTTCGACCGAACAGTCGATCCGCGCGCCGGTCCGTTCGGCCAACCCCGAGCAGTATCCCCGGATCGCCTCCGCCAGGCCGACCTGATCGATTTCTGCCGGGCGCAGTTCGTACGCCAGGTTGCGCAGCCAGTCTATCGCGCGGACGAGCCGCTCGCGGATTTCGATGGTGAGTTCGCGCGACAGCCCGTGGCTGCCGTCTCCAAGCTGAAGCAGACAGAGGCTGATCTCCTGCGCGAGCGAGTCGTGGAGCGCGCTCGCGATGCGCTTGCGCTCGGCCTCCTGCGTGCCGATCGTACCGCGCGCAAGCGACTGAACGCGATCAGCCGCGCTGCGCTCGCGGGCCGACTCGCGCTCGACCATCCAGAAGATTGCGATTGTCGCCAGTACCGTCGCTCCGAGCACGTAGAGCAGCATCTCCAGAGCGCGCTGCTGCCCACGAACGATCAGATCGACCTGGTCGCGCAGCTCGATCAGCGATACCTCGATGTTCGTGACGATGCGCCGCTCGGCGGCGTGGAATGGGTACGCAGGATCACGCAGCCGCTCGACCACGGTAAACTGAGCCAGGCGCCAGCCATCGCGGAGATCCTCGGCTACGTTCCGTAGCTCATCGGACAGCAGCGAGCTTGCGCGCAGCGACTCGGAGCTGAGAATCTCATCGAGTCGCGCGTCGAATCGGGCAAACTCGTCGCGCTCTCCGGCGTACGACGGATCCACCATCGCCACTCGCAACACGTACCAGTCGTGAAACAGCTCCTCATAGAGCCGTCGCGTCTGATCGACGGTCCGCAGCGAGTTCGAGCTCATCGTGAGGAACACGAGCAGCAGACTCAGATTGACCGACACGAAGAGATACGCGCTGAGGGACGATGATTTTCTCTTGTCGCGGTCCATTGGCGTTTGACCGATTGTGTGCCAGAATGCGAGTCCGATGCAAGTACAAGGACGGGTCTGGTTCACCGGTGGTGTGATGATCGCGGCGCTCGCGCTCAATACGGTATTGTCGATCGTGAACACCGTGTTCAACCTCCCGTTCTTTCTGGACTCGATCGGGACGGCGATCGCCGCGGCGGTCGTAGCACTCCCGGCGGGAATCGCCGTCGCGATCGCGACGAACCTGATCCAGGAGATCGTTCACAGCGCCGGAGGGACCGCGTGGCCGTTTGCGCTGTGCGGCATCGCGACCGTGCTGATCGTCCACGCCTTCGTCCGCGCCGACCGGTTCGCGACGATCGGCGACGCGATCCTGGTGTCGCTGCTGGTCGCGATCGCGAACGCGGTACTTGGCGGGATCATCGCGACCTTCGTGTTCGGCGGACTGACCGGTGTGGGCCTGGACTACCTGGTGACCGGGCTGGTAGCGGCCGGTCAGTCGCTGGTCTCTGCGACCTTCTGGGCGCGGGTACCGACGAATCTCTTTGACAAGGCGCTTGCGGTATTCGCAGCGCTTGCGCTTCGCGCGCCGCTCCTGCGGCTGAAAGGCCTGACGTCAACGCTCGACGAGTACCGGGAGAGCCGCGCACGCTGACCAGGCCGCTGTGTAGTTCATCCACCCTAACAGTGTAGGGACAGCGCACCATTGTTTGATCGATTGACGCGGCGACACCGCGGGGCTATCCTTTGACCATGAGCGACGCATCGACCGAGACCGCGCTGACCGAAAGCATGCAGATGTACCTCAAGGCGATCCACCAGGTGCAGACCCGGAAAGGCGCCGCGCGCGTGACCGACATCGCTGCGATTGCAGCGGTCAACAAGGCATCGGTCAGCGCCGCGCTCAAGGTCCTTGCCGCAAAGAACCTGGTCAACTACGCCCCGTACGATCTGGTCACGCTGACCGATGAGGGCCACGGTATCGCCGAGGAGCTCGATCGTCGGTTCAGGACGCTCACGCGCTTCATGATCGACGTTCTTGGCCTGCCCGCCGACCAGGCCGAGGAGAACGCATGCAGCCTCGAGCACGACGTGTCGGCAAGCCTGTCGAGCCGCCTGTCGCGCTTCATCGAGTACTATGAGGCGTGCGCGAAGCCGAAGTTCCGGTGGGCCGCTGAAGCCGGAGACTTCTGCATCGATCCCGACGACGAGCAACCTTCGAACTGATCCGGACGACTCACGGTGATCGCGGTTCTGGTGTTGATTCTGGTCGTCGCGGTCGCGGGGCTCACGATGATTGTGATTCAGACATTGACGCTCGGCATCCCGCCGATGCCGTCGACCAGGTCGATGCGCGCCGCGATCCGCGACGCGGTCGAAGGAGCGATGCGTGAGATGGTCTGTGGCGATGGCCCGGCCGCGGCCCCGCGGATCGTCGAGCTCGGGTGTGGGTGGGGTGGTCTGGCACGGATGCTCGCGCGGACGTTCGGTGATTCGAGGGTGCACGCGGTCGAGCGGAGTGTTGCCCCCTACCTGTGGTGCACGGCTGTGCGGGCCCTCTTCCCGCTGCCCAATCTGGTCATCGAGCGGACCGATCTGCTCACGATCAGGATCGAGTCGCCCTCCGTGGTAGTCGCGTACCTCTCACCGGCGCACATGAGCGCGCTCGGCGAGCGGCTTCCGCATACTGGCGACATCGTGCTGGTGTCGTGCGCGTTTGCGCTACCGGGGCATACGCCGTCGCGGGTCATCGCGTTGCACGACCTCTACCGGACGCCGGTCTACGTGTACACCTTCGGATGGGGCGCGCGGTCGTGAAGTCCAACCCGTTCATCGACTACCTTGCGGCGCACCCTGGCGCCGACGAGTCGGCGCTCAAGGAGCTGTTCCGGATCCTGGCCAAGCGGACGCACCCCGACCTGGGGGCCGCCGACGGTGAGACCTTCGTCCGCCTGCAGAACGCGTACCATGAGGCGCTCGCACGGCTGATCGGGGACGAGCGCGCCGCGCGTCGGCCGGTAGCTGCACCGGGGGGTGGTCGTGCGCGCTCTGCATCCTCGGGCGCGTGCACGCCGCGCGACGCGATGCTTCGCGAGCTCTACCGCTACAAGGCGCGCCTGCCGAGCGTTCAGCTCGACCCCGGACCGCTGTCTGCCGCGTGCATCGACGCGTTCGCCGCCGCGGTCACGCACGCGCAGGCGTACCACGAACGGGCGTACCAGGCGCTTCGCAGGTTCGATTCGGCCTTTCATGAGCACAGAACGACGCACGCGCGGTACCCCGACGTGCGGACCAAGTACACGGTGCTCGTCAAGGGGCTGTCGGCGTTCTTCGACTACCAGGTCATGCCGAACGCGTTCAACAAGCGCGTCGCGCGCTCCTACCTCGCCGAGATCAGACCAGTCGACGACTACGACCCGTACGGTCCGCCGGCGCTTCGCAGCAACCGGTCCGCGGCCGCGCGCAGCGCGCTCTATCAGATGCGCGAGCTCATCGACCAGGAGCTCGATCTGAAGCCGTCTGAGGCTCTGTAAAAATAGCAACTGTTCTGGTACTATTCTGCCATGACCGGTTCGTTCGATTCTACCGCCGCGATTCAGCAGGCACGCCTGTTCACCAACGTGACCGGGGTGCCGTGCGTGGTAATCGATGCACGCGGCGGCATCCATCATCCCGATCCGGCCGACTACCCGTGCGCGCTGTGTCTGCGCGTCGACGCGAGCGGCCGGTCTGCCGGCCGCGGCAGCGGCGAGACGGACGTTCACGAGCCGACGGCGACCGCGCTCCCGCACGGGGTGCGTCACCTCAAGTGGGTCGATGAGGCGGTGCGCTTCGGGGGACAGTCGATCTTCCTGTGCGAAAACGCCTTCATGCACTGGACCGCCCCGCTCCTGCGCGACGGCAACCTGGTCGGGGCGCTGGTGGCCGGACCGGTTGTGACGATCGACGACGGGCCAGCCGCGGGCACCAAGCTGCGCACGCTGTACGATCATACCGTACGGATCGAGCCCGCACGCGTGACGGTCCTGGCCGATCTGCTGACGCAGCTCGCGAAGGCCGCGTCTACCGGCGCCGACGCGCTGCAACTGAGCGAAGAGACGCTGGAGCAGCAGTCGCGGATCAACGAACTGGTGCAGGAGCTCAAGGTCGAGCGCAGCCGCGTCGGGGCAGACCCCGACGCCCCGACCTACCCGGTCGACAAGGAGATGGAGCTGCTCGACCAGATCCGCGCGGGTC
>RECL01000052.1 GCA_007694025.1 Spirochaetaceae bacterium | reverse complement strand
ACACGGCCACAATAGTGCCGCGAGCATTGCGCACCACCAGACTCACGGGGACCGATTTCACCAGGATCGCGATCCGCTGCCGGAAGTCCTCTTTGGGATACTGCGATCCCAGGTCGGTCCGGGAGAGAAACTCGATGTAGTCCTCGGGGCTCAGAAGTTCCTGGCAGACTTCCAGCGTTTCGGTCTCCAGCGCGATCGTTTGTTTGAGGCCTGTGCTCAGCATGGTGCTCCTTCCTTACTTGAACGTCCGGCCACTCCCAACCGCTCGGCAAAGTCGATCATGACGCACATCGACGGGGAGTATCCGGCGGACGTTGAAAACTCACCGGTCCACGGGCTCATCTGCTGCATGAACGCGGGTGCCCGCGCGATCGCCTCCACCCAGCGTGTCATCAGATGACGCAGATCGTCCGACTTGCCGTAGTGCTCGAACCAGCGTGGTGCACGCAACGCGGTCAGCGCCTGCGACGCGCCTCCCCACGAGTTGCGGGGCAGGTCTCTCACAAAGGCTGGATCGTTGGCGGCGATCGACGGCAATGGGTACGGCGTCCAGAACGCCGCCGGATCCTTTATGTGCCGCGCGTAGATCCGGTCGAACAGCGCCTGATCGACAACGTGCTCCCCGAATACGCGGGTGAGGAGATCGCCGCGGATACGGACGAAGCGACCGTCGGCATCGACGTCGTAGAAGCACTCATCGTCGGGGTCGTAGCAGTGTTCCAGGATGAGCCGACGGGTGGTCTCCGCCTTTTCCTGCCACATGAGTGTTTCGTCGGGCTTGCCGAGCCGCCTGGCCATGCTCGCGAGCGCGACGCGTCCCCCGTACACCGATGCCGAAAGGTCGGGCGCAAGGTAGGGCAGCCTGCCTGCGTCGGGGCAGATCGCGGCGTCGCCATCGGGGCACTCCTCCGGTAACCCTGCGTGCCGCGGACTGCCGTCGTGCCCGCTGTCGAATTGACAGAACAGCTCGCACAGTCCGGTACCCCGGGTGTTGCGATTGCGGCTCAGCCAGTCGTCCCAACGCGCGCACGCCTGGTACGCATTCGCAAGGAAGGCTTCATCCTGCAGCAGATCGGCTGTTTCGAGCGCCGTCGCAGCGATCGGGACCACCATCTGTATCTGAGCGGTTCCGAGCCTCTCACGCCAGACATAGCACGGCAGGTACCCGTCAGCTCGCTGGTGATGGAAGAACACGTCGTGATTCGCGCGCGCGATCGCCGGATCGATGCGGCCATACACGAGCCCCTCCAGCGGACCGCACTCGAGCCAGATTCCGACGTAGCTCCCGCCTTCGATGAGCACCGGGTGGTCGTACCCGTAGACCCGCGTGACGTTGCCCGACAAACCCGCGAGCGCATCGTCGTATCGGGCGCGAACAGCTGCGAGGTCCATACGCATTAGTACCACAGACCGACACTGTGCGTCGCGGACGACTACGAGGACTAGGGTGCCACGCGGGCGTCACTACGACACGAGGGCAAGCGACTGACCGGGATTAGGCGCGGCTGGGTCCTGTAGACGCGCCGCATGCCAGTCGCTAAGGTGGACCATGACCATTCACCTGCTCGGGACCGCCGCGGCCGAAGGATGGCCGGCTCCGTTCTGTACGTGCGACGCGTGCGCAGCGTCGCGCCGGGCGGGCGGGTGGAACGTCAGAACGCGGAGCGGCGCGATCATCGACTCCGATCTGAAGGTCGACTTTGGCGCTGATACGCTGATGCAGCTCCAGCGTGACGGCAGGTCGATCGAAACTCTGCGCACGATCGTCTTCACGCACGAGCACTCCGACCACATCATACCGACGGAGCTCGGCTGGATGCGCCGCCCGTTCACGAACACTCCGCCGGCCGAACCGGTGGCGATCTACGGCAACAGCAAGGTGCTGCAGCTGATCCGCGCCGCCGCACAGGCGGAGGGCGATACGGGCGCACGACTGCACGAGCTACGCCCCTTCGTTGCGGCAACGACGTCGACCGGAGACACGATCCTGCCGCTGCCGGCGGATCACGCAGAGGGCGCCTTGGTTCTGCGGATCAGCCGCCGCGGGAAAACGCTCTTCTACGGGCACGACTCCGGACTCTACCCGGAGCCGACGCTCGACGCGCTGAGCGATGGAGTCGTGTTGGACGTCGCGCTGATGGACTGCACGAACGGAGCGATGGAGAGCTCGAACCGCGGACATATGGGAGTCGACGGTGTGATGAGGATGGCGCAGGAGCTACGTCGCCGCGGCGCTATCACCGCGAAGACCCGCGTCGTGGCGACTCACTTCTCCCACAACGGGAAGGCGCTGCACGAAGAGCTCGTACGGCTATTCGAGCCCCACGGGATCGAGGTCGCCTACGACGCGATGTCGATCACGGTGTAGGACGAAAGTACGACGCGGAGGTGAACGATGGATCGAAACGAAACCCTGAAGGCTGCGCGATGAGCTCCGGGTTCTGCGTCGGCGGGTACGTCGTGGGGAGCGCGCTCGACTCTGTGAGCACCGCGGACGCGGCACGGCTCACGCACCTCTTTGTCGCGTTCGCGGTGATCGAGGATGGGACGGTTGTTTACCGCAACCCAACCGAGCTCGCGGAACTGCTGCGGATTCGCGCGGCGAACCCCGATCTGCGGATCATCCTGTCGGTCGGTGGATGGGGCGCCGGGGGCTTCTCGGAGGCGGCCGCGACCGCGGAAGGTCGACGTGCGTTCGCCGGGTCGGCAGTGGAGCTGGTTCACCGGCACGGATTCGACGGGATCGACGTCGACTGGGAGTACCCGTGCTACTCCGCCGCGGGGATCGCGTCGTCACCGGCTGATCGCGAGAACTTCACGCTCTTATTGGCCGACACTCGCGATGAGCTCGACCGGCGGCCTCCTGGGGATCGGAGCGACCGGTTGCTGACGATCGCGGTCGGGGCCGATCAGTACTTCATCGAAGGCACCCGTATGGATCAGGTCCAGGAAGTCGTGGATTTGGTCAATGTGATGACGTATGATATGCGCGGTGGGTTCCAGGTGCTCACCGGGCACCACACGTGCCTGCACCACTCCGCGGGCGACCTCTACCGGATCTCAGCGGAGCGATCGCTCGACCTCTACGAGCGCGCTGGCGTGCCGCGTGCGAAGATGGCGATGGGCGCCGCATTCTACGCGCGCACCTGGTCCGACGTTCCCGACCGGAACCACGGTCTCTTCCAGATGAGCGGGGGCGTGGGTCGCGGGGGACCGGGGTACGGGGAGCTGGAAGCGTCGTACATCAACCGCAACGGCTATACCCGCTACTGGGACGACGAGGCCAAGGCACCCTACCTGTTCGACGGATCGACCTTCATATCGTATGACGATCCGGAGTCGCTGAGGCACAAGGCTCGCTTCGTGCGCGCCGGCGGCTACGCCGGCATCTTCTACTGGCAGCACGCCCACGATCCGTCGGGCGCGCTCCTGGAAACGATCGCCGAGGGTCTGTCCAGTCGGTAGCAGCCGGATGCGCACCCGCGGGGTGCCGGTCGCCGGTGGAAAGCGGTGGGGGATACGGTTGTGGCCGCTCCCCCACCAGACCTCCCGGGATCAGTAGCGGTACGTGTCGGGCTTGTAGGGGCCGTCGACGTCGACGCCGATGTAGTCGGCCT
>RECL01000380.1 GCA_007694025.1 Spirochaetaceae bacterium | reverse complement strand
CGGCGAGCGCGCTCGCGCACGCCGCGGTCTGCGGGCTCGCCGCCGGACGGGGACCAAGCCTGGAGATGAGCGACCGAGTGAGATCGAGGGCACGGGAGGCGCTTGCGGCCGTTGCTGCTGAGTCGGGCATGGGTGAGAGTATCACGGCCTGCGGAATCTCGCGACCAGATCAGTCGTTGTCCGCTCCCGACGGGAGCGGAATCTCGCACCCCCGTGCAGCGAGCGCACGAGTCGGCTATCCTGCTCCCATGCACGCACACCTTTCCCACACCCCCACCGGCTGGACCCTCACCGTCGACGGCGAACCCTTCTTCGTCAAAGGAGCCGTGGGCCACGAGAAGCTCGCCCGACTCGGCGAGCTCGGCACGAACGCGGTGCGCCTTCCGGAGCTGAACCGCGCCGCGCTCGACGAGGCGCGGGCGGCCGGTCTCGCCGTCCTCGCGAACCTGCGCGTTCGTCCCGAGCGCGACGGCATGGACTACGACGACGAGGCCGCCGTCGCGGCGCAGCACCGCGAGCTCATGGCGCTGGTGGCCGAGCTCAAGGACCACGGTGCGATCTTCATGTGGTGCGTTGGCAACGAGCTCGACCACATTCCGGGGGACAGCGACTTCAACCCGAAGGTGTGGCCCGCGGTGAACGCGATCGCGCGCGAGATCCATGACATCGACCCCAACCACCCGACGATGACCGCCGTGGGCATGGGCCGGTTCGGCAAGATCGCCGGCGTCGTCGCGGCATGTCCCGACCTCGATCTGATCGGGATCAACGCGTACGCGGACATAGACCGCGTCGATGGCCTGTTGCGCGAACACGGCTGGGAGAAACCGTACGTGTTCACCGAGTGGGGCATGAGCGGGATGTGGCAGCGCCCGAAAACGCCGTGGGGCGCGGCGTTCGAGGAGAGCACGACGGTGAAGGCGCAGGCGTACCGGCAGCGCTACCGCGACGCGATCCTCGCGTACCCGGGCCGCTGCCTCGGCGGCTTCGCCTTCTACTGGGGTTGGCGCCACGAGAACACGCTCTCCTGGTACAACACGTGGGGCCCCGACGGCCGGGAGATGGAGACCGTCGAGGTCTGGAAGGAGCTCTTCACGGGTACGCCCGCCGACCCCGAGCTCCCGCATCTCTACGGCGTGCGCGTGAACCGCTACATCGCGCCGGATCCGGTGGTGCTCGAGAGCGGGGAGCGAGTGCCGATCGAGGCTCTCGCCGACGAGAACGCGACGCTGCCGGGGATGCGGCTGACGTTCGAGGTGCGTCCGGAGGTCGAATACGGCGCGTACGCGGGATCGGGCGAGGTGCTGCCGGAGGTCGTGCCGGGGTGCATCGAGGGGGCCGATGGTCTGCAGACAGTACTGCAGACAGTACTGCAGGCGCCGGTCGAGCCCGGAGCGTACCGCCTGTTCGCCTACCTCAGCGACCGCAGCGAGCGGTTCGCGACGGCGAACATGCCCTTCCACGTGGGGCCGTGGTAGGCGGGCGCCGGCCCCGACAACGAGGGGTCGCCGTGGTACGCGGGTAAGCCACGCGCGGCACTCGAGCATCTCGGTGTGACCGCTCAAGGCATCGTGCTTCTGCACCACTCCCTCGTCGCGTACCCGGAATGGGAGTTCTGGACGACCGTGACGGGACTACCGAAGCGGAAGATCGAGTGGGAACACGATCAGCAGATTCCGATTCACGTCGCCGACTCGAACCATGCCGTGACCAGGGGTGTATCGGACTGGACGATCCGCGACGAGACGTACCTCACCGACGAACCCGACGAGAACAGCCACGTCGTGTTGCTTACCGACCATCCACGCAGCACCCGCGCGATTGCGTGGACGCGCAAACTCGGCGCGGCGCGCGTCTTCTGTTACCAGTCGGGACACGACGATCAGGCGTGGTCTGACACGCGCTTTCAGCGGGTGCTTACCAACGGCATCGAGTGGGCCGCCCAGGCACGCCAGGGCGAGTAACGGAATCACGGCGAGCGTGCGGGAGCGGCGGCGGCGATCCAGAGATCATTCGCCGCGCCAATCGCGCCAAAGCTCGCGATCGATTTCCGAGAAACTTCGAACCGCTTCGTCAAACTCAGCGGCCTCCGCCTCTCTTTCTTGAGCTCGTGGTTGAGCCTCTCATCGACACTTCTGATCCTGAACGTCGCCATCGTCGGGTCTCCCGGATACATGCTGCCATACTCGGCCCGGCGGGGTTCTGCGACAGCCTCGTTATGCCGAATCGTCCGCGACGAGCAAGACAGGAGCAAAGCGGACTACTACGCTGCGAACTCTTGCAGTCTTGACTCTCGCTCGGACCAGAGAACGGCGTCGATCGCGTAGTTCGCGAGCGCATCCTGAATCGATTGACTAACGGCAGACTCCTGATCATTGAGCAATGCGATTGCGCGGGCGTTGGCGGGGCGCGTTTCCCGCGTATCGATCCAGGACATGATGAGGCCTTGTGCAGTGTCACGGTCTGGATGGTTGACGGTGCGGACCAGCCTCTCGGGCTGCGTCCGGCTCTTGGGGATCAAGAACTCAAAGAGGTGGTCAAACCCCGATTTGCCAGCGAGCTTGATCTGAGGACTGTACCTGATTTCGTGTGCATCGAGCCAATACTCCACGTCCTCCACGAAAAGTGAACGGACATGAGGACGGGCCAGATAAAACATGTCGTTCACAGCCAGTATAGCCTGGACGAGGCTGTGTTTCTTCATTGAGAAGGTTTGAGCCGTTGCGGTCGCCTCCAGGGCCTTGCCGTTCTGCGAAATGCCGAAACCGTTGAGCGTTGTCTCAAGGAGCCTCTGCCGCTTGGGAGAGTCTATCTTGCAGCCGGAGAACTCAAGATCCGTCAACGTGTACGAGTCGTCCGTCAAGACGTAGTGCCCTCCATCCAGTTTGGCGTAGAGCTGAACGAAGTCATTGTGGCGGTCGAGATACGGCGTCGTGATCTCGTACCAGTCTTCGACGGCGCGAACATGAGTGTTGTCCTTCAGCCAAGACCAGTAGTTGTCGAGCAAAGTGCTCACATCGCTCATGGTGCATCCTCAGAATAGCCCGCCTTGGAGGACAGGTGGCTCAATTATACTGCAGAATCGGCAGAATTGTTGATATACCGTCTGCACGTCCTTGCTGATCGGCCCAACATCATCGGCCGCGGGGAAGGCCCACTTGTCTGCATATCCCTCTCTGAAAAGATGAATGTGCGGACATGGGACATACGTACCGTCCGGGTTTTGATGTGGAGGACCATCTATGTCGAGGCGTGCGAGCACTGCGACGGATCTGGCCCGATTCTGGTACGAGCACTTCGTGATCTTGATCCGCCCTCGAGCGACGTTGAGAATGAAGTCCTCACGTCCGTCTCGCGAGACCAAAGCAAGTTCGAGATCGGTGCCGATGTCCGGGAACTGCTGCGGATCGTCGCTACGACGGACCTTTTCGAGTGCAAAGAGATAGTCAGCCTCGGCCTGGGTCAAGTCCATTGAAGCCATCTACTGCGATTGTCGGCAACACGACCCGTGAATCAATACGTTGGAGGTTTGAGGGTGGACCAAACCGGGCCTGTCGGGACGCGTGAATCACGACGCGCCCATGGCGCCGTTCTACGCCCTGAGCTCGTGGTCCAGTTCCCTCG
>RECL01000404.1 GCA_007694025.1 Spirochaetaceae bacterium | reverse complement strand
ATCCTGAGCGATCATCACTTCTGGGGAGGGCTGCGCGCGTCGCTCGAGCTCGGCCGGATCTGCCGCGTCTTCAACCGTGGGTTGTCGATGCACTCGAACAGCCACGTTGGGATCTCGCTCGCGGCGATGGCGCATCTTGCCGCGGCGACGCCGAACCTCACGTACGCGTGCGATACGCACTACCCGTGGCAGTCGGAGGAAGTCGTCGCGGGCGGGCGGCGGCGATTCGACGACGGGGCGTATCGCGTGACCGACGAACCCGGGCTCGGTGTCGAACTCGATCGCGACGCGCTCGCACGGCTTCACCGCCAGTACGTTGAGTGTGGGCTCACCGAACGGAACGACGAGATCGAGATGCAGAAGGTACAACCCGACTGGAAGTTCGAGGCGGTCAGGTGGTGACGTACCGGTCGCGGTCTGCTTTCCGGTTTGTGGTCGACCGGATGATCCGCAGACCCGACCAGGCAAGGTAGAGCGACACGACGACCGAACCGCCGACGTCGATCGCTAGGGTCGCCGCGTGACCGGGCGCCGCCGCGACCGCGGCGAGCGCCGCGACGACGCAGAGATCGACGGCCGCTTTGCCGACGTATAAGCGGCTTTGCGTGAGGATTATCGGATCGTACGTTTCGCGCGTCATCGCCGCGTACCGCCGCCAGAACCACGTGTTGACCACGAACCCGAGGACAGCGATCGTGAGCCCCGGGTAGACGCGGCCGCCCGGAACGTACGTGCCGAGACGCGATACCGCGAGCACCACGATCACGACCGCGGAGAGCGCCATCGCGACTCCGACCGTCGTGTCGGCCGCACGCTCGAGCCGCAGCCGATCATCCGTTCGGCCTGGCCGTTCGCGCGCGAGGCGGCGGAACACTGCCCACGAGACGACCATCGCGATCAGCTCGACGGTCCTCCGCACAAAATCGGCTATCTGCGTCGTCGATTGGCTGATCACGACCGCGTATCCGGTCGCAAACGGACCAAAAGCGCTCAGGATGATCGCCACGAGCATTGTACGTTCGCGGCGTGCCGACTGTTCCGCCGAGAGGGTGTTCATGTCACCACCCGAGGTGGACGAACAGGCGCATCAACGGGACGATCGAGAGCGCCGCGACGAGTGGTACGGTAATCGTGTCGAACCCGCGTCGAGTGACCAGTTCGACGACGCCGCATATCGGCGCTACGACGATCGCTATCACCAAAGCCTGGTACCACGGGAGCCCTGCGTAGAAGATCGCCGTGAGAAAGATCGCGGTCCCACCAAACGCGACCATCGCCGCGCTTCCCTCGTACGTCTTGGCTCGATCGACCCACCGCCACAGAATCCGTCGTTTTCCCCACGCCTTGCCGACAAGCGCCGCGGCCGCGTCTCCGAACCCCCAGCCCATAACCGCGACGCCGATCACGGGCGCCCATCGGATTCCGAGTGCGCCCCAAAAAACGGCGATCAAGACCACAAACGTGCCTTGAACCGCGAGCAGCGAGTTCCGAAACTCACCGCCACCTTCGGTGCGGTCGGCGAACGCCCGCGCGTACCACTTCGTCCGCTCCAGCAGCATCAGCACAGGGTACCCGATCACGACCAGAACCAGCGATGCCGCGACCGCGGCGTACCACGTGCTGAAAAGGTTGAGCAGCAGAAAGACCGACATGCTGTACCCGATATGTTGGGCTTTCCGGATCAGCTCGCTTGGGACCTTCGTCCAGTACTTGATCGGCGTCGGAATAACCATGCAAACGACCAGGTAGTACACAAAGAGAATCACCGCGCCGAAGATATCACTTCGTGTCATACTCACCTCCACGCGCGAGACCGGTCAGAAGCAAGGCGACCGCGTGTTCTCCCGCGTCCGCCGGCCGCGCTTCGGCCGGGTCGAGCGCGCCTTGAAGCACGAGGCCGACGCCCATCGAGACGAGCGCGAGCGCGGCGGCGTCCGGGTCTACGGCGCGCAGGCTTCCCTCGCGAATGCCGTCGCCGATCA
This sequence comes from Spirochaetaceae bacterium, assembly GCA_007694025.1. GTDB lineage: Bacteria > Spirochaetota > Spirochaetia > DSM-27196 > SLST01 > SLST01. The sequence continues at coordinate 1,643 of RECL01000404.1, read as the reverse complement.
GCGACGCAAACGCGGCGCGAAAGCGCCGATACGGCTCGACCGTGACTCGCCACACCTCAGGGTCTTTCGCGGCTTGCCGCCAGAACTCCAGGAACATCGGCACACGTCCGGTCCCGAGTTCCGATACCTCGCCGACGAGCCCGGCCAGGCGCGACAGGCGCGCGGGTACCGATTCGCCCCCGGCGGCCACGTTCCGTATCGTCTCATCGAGTTCGTCGAGCCACCGTTCGAGCAACGCGATAAACACCGCCTGTTTGCTCGGGAAGTGATGGTAAAACGCGCCCTTGCTCACGCTCGCGGCCGTGCAGATATCGGCGACCGAGGTCGTGTCGTATCCTCCGTGCGTGAACCGCTCGACCGCCGCCGCGAGAATCCGCGCGCGTGTACCGTCGCTGCGCATCTGGTTGGTCATCGCTTCTCGTCCCTCCTTTACAAAAAAACCGACCGGTTGGTATGTAATATCGCGATATTCGGGCGACTCGTCAAGTTCGTACCCACCGGCGGTGTAGTGTGACAATCGCCCGGCGCTCGGCGTATACTGTGGGAACCATGAAAATCACAACGATAGAAACGTTTTCCACGCCGGGCGTCGCTTTGGTTCGTCTGACGTGTGAGTCCGGGGCGAGCGGGTGGGGGCAGATCGCGACGACCGAAGCGGCGGACATCGTCGCGACGTGCCTGCACCGGCAGGTTGCGCGGGTCGTGATCGGCCGTGAGATCGACGATCACGAGAAAATCCTCGACGACGTGCTTCACAAAAACCTGAAGTTTCCCGGCTCGTATATCTGTCGCGCTCTTGCCGCGGTCGACACCGCGTTGATCGATCTACGCGCGAAGATCGCCGAACAGCCCGCGTGGCGGTTTCTCGGGAGCAGACCCGAGCCGGTCGCCGTGTACGGTTCGAGCATGAGCCGCGACATCACGCCACGCGACGAAGCCGAAAGGATGACGCGTCACCGCGATGAGTCGGGGTATCGCGCGTTCAAACTGCGCGTCGGGTCGTGGAGCGGCAACGACGTCGATTCGTGGCCCGGCCGGACCGAAGAGTTGATACCGACCGTGAGGAAAGCGCTCGGCCCCGACGTTACGATCCACGCCGACGCGAACAGCTGCTACTCGCCCGCACGCGCGCTCGAGGTCGGTCGGATGCTCGAGGACAACGATTACGGACACTTTGAGGAGCCGTGCCCGTACTGGGAGTACGACTGGACGAAACGAGTCACCGCGAAGCTTCGGATTCCGGTCGCCGGAGGCGAGCAGGACAACTACATGCCCGCGTGGCGGTACATGATCACCGATCACGTCGTCGATATCGTGCAACCCGACATCTGCTACGTCGGCGGCGTGACGCGGACATTGAAGATCGCCCGTTTTGCCGCCGAGCACGGACTGCTCTGCACTCCTCACTCGGCGAACCACTCGCTCGTGACCGTGTTCACCCTCGCGCTCCGAAACGCTCTGCCGAACCCGGGTCCGTTCATGGAGTTCTCGATCGAGGATCAAACGAATTTCCGTGCGATGTTCACGCCCGCGCTCACGGTTTTCGACGGCGTCGTGAAGCTACCCGACGAAGGGTACGGCTGGGGCGTCACGATCAAACCGGACTGGCTCGAGAGCGCCGAGTACCGCGTCACGACCGCGGA
>RECL01000236.1 GCA_007694025.1 Spirochaetaceae bacterium | reverse complement strand
CGGGCGAAGTCACGCTGGAGATGGACCTGCAGCCGATCATCGATCAGATCGACGCCGCCCTGGAGTAGCGCGCCGGTCACAATCAGCTTGCTTTCGCTTCGATTGCCCCCTACACTTTCCAGAGGGGGTCTGCCTGCTTCGTAAACGCCGCATTCCACACATCCAGAGCCAGACGCACCGGTTGCGCGATATAGCGACCGTGCTGGTCAAGTACGGGCTGACCGACTACGTCCGGGTGTTGCGCCTGGACGCCGGGATCAGCTTCGCGCGCGATATCCTGTTCAAAAAAAAGGCGGCGATTCTGCGCCGCTATACGCGGTGGCAGCGGCTGCGGATGGCGATCGAGGAGCTCGGTCCGACCTACGTGAAGCTCGGGCAGCTTCTGAGTAACCGCAACGACCTCCTTCCAGTACAGCTCGTCAGGGAGCTCGAACTGCTGCAGGACGGCGTGCCGCCGATCACCGCCCAGGCCGTCCGGCGGGTCGTCGAGCGCGAACTCGGCAAACGGGTCGAAGACGTGTTCCTGGAGTTCGAGTGGGAACCGGTCGCCTCCGCGTCGATCGCGCAGGTTCATCGCGCGCGGCTGCACAACGGACAGCTGGTCGCGGTCAAGGTGCAGCGCCCGAACATCGAACAGGTCGTCGAAGCCGACCTGGTGATGCTCACCCAGCTCGCGTCGCTCGTCGAAAAGTACCTGCCTTCGACTCGATTCCTGGCGCTGAACGACATCGTCGCCGAATTCAAAACGCGGATCCGGATCGAGATGGACTTCACACGCGAGCTGCTCTACATGGAGAAGTTCCAGAATCTGTTTGGCGACACGAAGTACACGAAGGTGCCGCGCGGCTACCGCGAGCTTACGACCCGCCACGTGCTGACGATGCAGTACATCGACGGCATTCCGGTCACCGACGTGATCGACGACGGCTCCGGGTACAACAAGAAGCTGCTCGCGCTTCGTGGCGCGCGCTTCGTGCTTGAGCAGGTCTTCGTGCACGGATTCTTCCACGCCGACCCGCACCCGGGCAACGTGATGATTCTACCGGGGAACGTCGTCTGCTTCGTCGACTACGGGATGATGGGCCGCATCAGACCGACCGAGATGGAGCAGTTGCGCGCGATGTTCCTGGGAATGACCAATCGCGACGCCAGGTCGACCGCAAAGGCGTTGTTGCGTCTGACCAAGCAACTCGGTCACGTGAGCGTCAACGACCTGGAGGCGCAGGTGTTCGACGTTCTGGACGAGTACCTGGACCTTGCGCTCGAGGACATCGACCTGGCGGGGCTTTTCAGCGATCTGCTGTCGATGCTCCACTCGTTCCAGCTGGTCCTTCCTGCGAACCTGATCCTGATGATGAAGGCGCTGATATCCATCCAGGGGATCGGCGTGCGACTGCACCCCGGGTTCAACCTGATGCAGCTGTTCAGGCCGTTCGCGCGCCGCCTGGTGCTGGCCGAGTACGAGCCGAAGCGTCTGGCGACCGAGGCGTACCGCACCGCGACCGACTTCCGCAAGTTTGCGCTCGACCTGCCGGCCGACCTGGACCAGATTGTCGAGCTGGTCAAGCACGGCAACATCGGCGTGAAACTGCGGATCCAGGGGCTTGAGCGGCTACGGAGCACGCTCGAGCGCGTGAGCTTCCGGCTGGTTCAGAGCGCGGTGATCGCCGCGCTGATCGTCGGCTCGTCGATCATGCTCGGCACGAGCGTCCCGCCGCTGTGGAACGGGATGTCGCTGTTCGGGCTGATCGCGCTCGCTCTTGCCGCGGTGATCGGAATGGTCAGCGTCGTCACGATCGTCATCCGCGCGTTGCGGCAGTGACCCGCCCGTCGCTCGCGCGGTCGGGCCACTCGACGTAGTCCGGGTTGGGTTCGGGGATCTTCGCCTCCACGGATTCGCGCCAGCGACGAAGCAGGCCGTGCAGCCGCTGTCGGACGTCGGGGAGTGCATCGGCCAGGTTGGTGTGCTCGCCGATGTCGTCGACCAGATCGTAGAGCTCGACCAGACCGGTCTCGTAGAACTCGATCAGCTTGTAGCGGCCGCTTCGCACCGAGCTTCCCGGGGTCCCGCCCTGGTTGCCGTAGTGCGGGTAGTGCCAGTAGACCGCCTCGCGGTCGAGCGTGGATCGCGCGCCGGTCAGGATCGGCACGATCGACTCGCCCTCCACGCCCGCGACACGCGATGACTCGGCGCCCTGCCCGCCTTCGGCGGCGTCCACCAACGTCGGCAGGAAGTCGACGCTCGTGACGACCTCTGCGCTTTCGCTCCCGGGCGCCACGCGCCCCGGCCAGCGGACCAGAAGCGGCTCGCGCGTTCCGCCTTCGTACATCCAGCCCTTGCCTTCGGCGAGCGGCAGGTTCGACGTCGGTGAGCCTTCGGCGGTCGCGAGCCCTCCGTTGTCCGACGTGAACACAACGATCGTATCGTCGGCTACTCCTTCGCTTCTGAGCGTGTCAAAGAGTCGGCCGATGTTCGTGTCGAGCGTCTCGATCATCGCGGCGTAGACCGGGTCGGACTGGATGATCCGCCGCTGGATGCGTTTCTCCTTCTTGTGTTCGCCCGGGAAACGGGCGCCTTCGACGATCGCGGTCTGCCCGTCGAGCCCCAGCCGCTTCGCCTTGTCCGTGTACTTCGCGATGACCTCTTCCTTGGCCTGGATCGGCGTGTGGACCGAGTAGTGCCAGAGGTTCAGAAAAAACGGACGGTTGGCGTCGCGGTCGCGGATCAGCGCGATCGCCTCATCGGTCAGCCGGTCGGTCAGATACTCTCCATCGGGGCCGTCGGCCAGGTTCGGAAACCCCCACGGGCTGAAATAGCCGTTCACCGGCATTCCGTGCGTGAAGCCGCCAACGTTCACATCGAACCCGTGCTTCTCAGGCCAGCTCTCTTCGTACCCCAGATGCCACTTCCCGACGTGCCACGTCGCGTACCCCCGCTTCCCAAGCTCGCGCGCCACGTTCGGAATACCGTGCGGCAGGTTCTTGATGTAGGGCACGTCGATCAGCCGACCCTTCGCCGGGTGACTCTTCCCGCTCCAGTCGATGTAGTCGGTCAGGCCGAGCGTCGCTGGGTACCTGCCGGTCATTATGCTCGCGCGCGTCGGCGAGCACACCGGGCACGCGGCGTACGCGTCGGTGAAGAGCATCCCGTCGCGTGCCAAGGTGTCGATGTTCGGGGTCTCGTAGAAGGTGCTCCCGTAGCACCCCAGGTCGCGCTGTCCCATGTCGTCGATGAGGATGAATACGATATTCGGCTGTGGCATGCAGCATCTTACCGCAGCCCGCCGTGAGTGTCATCGAGCCTGCAGGCCGCGATGACGCGCCCGCGATGACACGATGACGCGATGACGCGCCCGCGATGACACGATGACGCGATGACGCGTCGGCGCGGCTGTGCTACGATCGGCGCCTGGAGGAATCGATGTTCTACGAGTTCAGGCAGTATACGATCAAGGACGGCAGGCGCAAGGAGTGGGTCAAGCTGATGGAAGAGGTGATCATCCCGTTCCAGGTATCGAAAGGAATGGTGGTCGCGGGCAGCTTCGTCGACGAGTCCGATGAGGACACCTACTACTGGATGCGCCGGTTCAGGAACGAAAAGGAGCGCGAACGGCTCTACAAGGCGGTCTACGAAAGCCGCGAGTGGAAGGAAGAGATCTCTCCCCGGATTGAGCCGCTCCTTGACCGGAAGAAGATCGTCGTGAAGCGGATCGAGGCGACGCCAAAGTCGGTCCTGCAGTAAGCGAGCGGGCGGGTCCCTGTCCCGCCCGTTTTCACCCCCGCCGCCTGCCGTCGGACGGCACCAGCCAGAGGTACGCGAGCGACCCCGCGTAACCGACGGCCGCGCCGATCACGTTGAACGCAATGTCCAGAAAATCGAAGTGGCGGCCTTCGACCAGCAGTTGGAGCGTCTCGGTGCCGAACGCAAAGACGACCGTGACCGCGGCCAGCCGCAGTGGATGCCGCTTGAGCCATCCGGTGTCGAATCCGGTGAACGCCAACCATCCGGCAAAGAGGATCAGGTGCACAACAAGATCGGACACGGGCGGCTTCGTCTTAGGCAGCGCCGATCCCGGCAGGAGAAGCGCGGCCAAGAGCAGCGCGGTCGCAATCAGCGTCGGGATGCCGCGGGGCGTTCCGCGCAGCGGTCCCCGGTCGCGGAATCGCTTGTCCGATGTCCATCGCAGCATCAGGGCTGCTCCCCGGACGGACGGGGGCGCTCTGGCAGCGCGAGCGCTGCGCGTAGCTCCTGTTCCTCGGCACGATCGTCGGCCGATTCACTCGGGTCGCCCGCACGCCTGCGGTCCAGAAACACGCGCAGCCTGTCGTGGAGCTGCGGCGTGAGCCGGTAGAGCCTTGCGCCAAACAGACTGAGCAGCATCAGCACGACCGGAACGCCAAAGAAGATCAGGCGCAGCGACAGCACAAAGCCGGCCGCCTGCGGCTGGTCGACCAGCAACCCGTCGGGCCCCTCGATCGGTGCGCGATACCCGGTGAGTTCGAGCAGGTTCGCGATCGTGAACAGCGCAAACGCCGAGCTCAGCTTGCGCATGAACGTGAACAGCCCCGAATAGACCCCTTCGCGGCGAACGCCCGAATAGAGTTCGTCGATGTCGGGCATGTCGGGGAAGATCGCGTAGATCATCACAACGATGCCGCCGTTGGCAAAGCCGACAACGGCGCCGAACAGATAGACGATGCCGGCCCACTGCCCCGGTCTGATCAGAAGGCTGAACGCCATCGCAACGATCCACATCGCTGCGCCCAGGCCGAACGCCGCGCGTTTGCTCGTGCGCCTGCTGAGCCATCCGAAGAATGCGAGCGACACCAGCTGCATCACCAGCAGCGTCCCAAGGAGCGTCGTCGTGTCTCCGGCTCGGCCCAGGTAGTAGGTCATGTAATAGATGACCACCGACTGAAGCGCGTCGCTCGCGACGAACGCGAAGAGGTACATCATCAGGATGTGAACGAACGGCTTGATTCGAAACGGCTCGACGAAGGTCGCGTAGAGCGACGGGCGCGCGGAGTGTTCCTGGAAATCGCGACGTTCGCTCGTCATCAGGAAAACCGCGATGAACGGCAGCGCAAACAACACGCCAAACGACGCGCCCATCGCCAGGAAGCCGTGCCGCGTCGACGCGAAGCTGTTCACGATTACGAGCGGGAAGACCGCGCAGAGCCCCGATCCGATCGTCGAAAAGACGATCCTGGCCGTCGACAGCCGTGTCCGCTCGTTGTAGTCGGTGGTGAGTTCGCTCGCGAGCGCGTTGTACGGGATCATCACCATCGTGATGACCGTGGAAAACACCACGTACGCGGCCAGTACGAAGATGAATCTCCCGGTCTCCGACGCGAATGCGACCGGGAACCAGAGCAGCACCGTCGACGCGAAGACGAGCGGTACGCCGATCAGGAAGTAGGGACGCCGGCGGCCCCAGCGCGTGCGCGTACGGTCGCTCAGGTTGCCCATCAGGGGATCGCTCACGGCGTCCCAGATCTTGCTGATCAGGATCACGGTCCCGGCGAGCGCTGGCCGGATGCGAACGACGTCGGTCAGGAAGTAGAGGTAGAGGATCCCGACGATCGTCACCGCCCCGCCGCCGTAGATATCTCCAACGCCGAAGCCGATCCGGGTAGCGAGCGACAGTCGCGTCGAGTCGCCGAGCCGTGTCGTGGTATCCTTCATCGCCCCTCCGAAGCCGCGATTATACCGTGAGCCGGCCGGTCGGTCGAATGGTTTCGCGCGTGAGCGTTGGACTGTGCCGTTGAAGGATCGGGGAAAGCATGGTACACCTGAACGCATGATCTGGTCGTCCTATCTGTCCGGCCTGGCGCTGGGGGTAGGAGTGTGCAGTCTGCACTGTTCGTTGCTGCTCCTTCCGATGACTGCCCGGCTCAACGCCACCTGGCAGGGTGGAGTCCGCACCGCCGTGCTGTTCAGCGCCGGCAAGGCGCTGGTGCTCGCCGCGTACGGCGCGCTCGCTGGCGCGCTCAGCCTCCTGGTATACGATCTACTCAACAACATCTGGATCAGTTTCGCCGCCGGTCTGGCCGTGGCTGGCATGGGAGTCTGGTTTCTGCTGTACAGCGGTTCGTGCGGCTGCCTGGCTCGCAGAGGATCGCCGTTTCTGTTCGGTCTGGTGGACGGCGCGGTACCGTGCGCGGCCACTTCGGGCTTTCTGCTCTATCTGGCAACCCAAGGAGGTGGAATCGCGTTCGGCGCGCTCAACGGGCTGTTGTTCGGGCTGGGGACCGCCTCCGGTCCGCTGTTGCTGGTCTGCGGGCTCGTACCGCGCTTCTGGCGGCGTCTTTCGCAGAAACGCGCGGCCATCCTGGCACTCCGAGTCGTCGGCGCTGCCGTGTTTCTTGTCTGGGCATTCCTGATCATGACGGGAGGCTTGGTGTGAACGCGCTGCCGATGACGTGGGCGGCCGCAGTCATGGGGTTCAGTGGACTGATGGCGCAGCAACTCTTGCTCCGCGAGCTACTGATTGTGTTTGCCGGGAACGAACTGACGATAGGGGTCATCCTGGCCGGCTGGCTTGCCACCGAAGCCACCGGTTCCATCTGGGCGCGTCGGTCGCGGGTCGCAGGCTCCGCTGACGCCGAAGGTGTGCATGACCGGATCGGCACCGCCGCCGTTACGCGCTACCTCCGGGTTACGCTGCTGTTCTGCGCGAGCCTGTTTCCGGCCGCCTATGCGGTCCGGTTGATAAAGCCGCTGCTCGGCATTTCGGTCGGCACCGTCGCAGGACTCGGGACGGCGGCCGCCGCTTCGCTGGTCATAATGGCACCGGTCAGCCTTACGCACGGTGCGATGTTCACGCTTGGCTGCGCGGTGAGTTCCCGTCGGACGCCGGCGGACACAACCGTCGGGCAGCAGCCGCCGGCGGCGCACATCTACATCCTGGAGACGAGCGGTACTCTGCTGGCCGGTCTGCTGTGGACCGCTGCGCTTATCCGACTCAGCGATCCCTTTCAGGTCACGGCCGGGGTTGTGGTACTGAACGCCGTCGTCGTGCTCCACCTGTCACGACGTCTGGTTGCCGGCCGCACACTATGGAGAAGCGTCGGCTGGGCACTGATCGCTGCCGCGGTGTTGACGGTTGCTACCGGCGCGACCGGTATCCTCCACCGCCGCTCGCTCGACACGCTGTGGCGGCATCAGAGCATACTGCACTACGAAAACACCATGCACGGGAACATCGTGATCACGGAAAACCTGGGTCAGCATACCTTCTTCACCGACGGTACCCCGGCGTTCCTGGTCCCGGTACCGGACACCAGCCTTGTGGAACCGCTGGTGCATATCCCGATGGCCGTGCATCCGCACCCGCAACGGGTCCTGTTGATCGGCGGCGGTGCCGGCGGTTTTCTGGATGCGATTCTCAAGCACCCGTCGGTGACGGAGATCGACTATCTGGAGTTGGATTCCCGGCTGCTACGACTGCAGCACGACCTGGCGGCAGCCGTCGAGGAACGCGCGATGGACGATCCGCGGGTCGGGCTCCATGCGGCCGATACTCGCGTGTGGCTGCAATCGCAGCGACCGCGCTACGACATCATATTCAGCCGTGACCACGACCCCGACAATCTTCGCAGCAGTCGCTCGTTCAGCAAGGAGTTCTTCCGGCTGGCCGCCGACAGCCTCACAGAACATGGTGCTCTGGTTCTGGGCTTTCCCGCACTGGTCGGCCACCTGAACGAACCGCTGCAGAACCTTGCTGCCGGGGTTCATCACTCTCTGGAGCAGGTGTTTCCGTCGGTACGTGCGTTTCCCGGCGACGCGCACTCCTTTCTGGTCGCCTCGTCTGACCCGGCGATCGCGGATCTTGATCTGGAAGATTTTACCGAGCGGCTTCGCGACCGCGGGTTACTCGACGCAGTTGCGCTTCCGTGGCACGTCGAGCAGCGGCTTCATCCGCGGTGGCACCCGTGGTTCGAACAGTTCGCAGCCGGCGGCTCAAGACGTGTCATCAGAGACTTCCAGCCGCGCGCGCTCTTCCTGAGCGTTGCTCACTGGAGCAGCCTCAACGCGCCGGCTACAGCCCGTGTTCTCAATCTTGCCTATGCGCTCAACCCGGTCCTGCTCATGGCCGCCGTGATGGGAGCTCTGTTGATCCCGGCCGCCGCGCTCAACCGGTTCAGTCCCGACCGGCGGATGCGGGTGATCCCTGCCGTAGTCGCCACCGGCTTCACCGCGATGGTGGTGAACCTTTCGCTGATATTCTCCTTTCAGATTCTTGTGGGTCATCTGTTCGGCTGGTTGGGACTGCTCACCGCGGCGTTCATCGCCGGCCTGGGAGTGGGAGCTCTCCGCTCGAGTTATCTCCTGCGCAAGGGCGGCGGCACGAGCAGTTACCCGCTGCGCCTGCTCATCCGGACCGATGTCGTGATCCTGCTGTTCGGTACGCTGCTGCTCGTCCTGCTCCCGATCGCGGCTCCGCGCATTGCATCCTGGGTTCCTCCGGCTCTGCTTCGTGTCTTGTTCTTTCCGGTGATTCTGGCGAGCGGCGCCGTATGCGGTGCGCAGTTTCCGGTGGCGTGCAGCGTGTTCGCGCGTGCAGACGACGATTCTGACCGGGCCGGTGGCGGACTGGTTTACGGGGCCGATCTGCTCGGCGGGTGCGCAGGAGGCATCCTGGGGGGCATCGTAGTGTTGCCGCTTCTGGGCCTCGCTGGTGCCGGGTTGACGATCGGAGTGCTCAAGGCAATCACCGTGGTCGTATTGATACACGCGACCAGGATCATCACTCAGGAGGCCAGACCATGAGTACATCCACTGTCAAGGCTCTGGTGGGCGTCGGTATCTTCGCGATCTTCGTCGCAGTGGGATTGAGTCTCAGACTCGGCCCAAGCGCGACGGCGGCGCCGTCTGCCCAATCGGGCGGGGCCGAATCGCGCCGCACTCCGGCGGACGCGCACAGCGGGAGCACCCCTGCGACGGGAGGCTTCGTCCCGGCCTATCTGGAGCTGCACGAATCGGGCGAACTGGCAGAACGCGCGCGGCAGCTCTGGGCGATGATGGAGTCGTGTAACCTCTGTCCACGCGCCTGCGGGGTCAACCGCCTGGCCGGAGCGCAGGGCTTCTGTCGGGCACCGGGCACTCAGCTTGTGGTCGCATCGGTGCAACCGCACTTTGGCGAGGAACGACCGCTTGTTGGTCAGTCCGGATCGGGAACGATCTTCTTCAGCCACTGCAACCTGCGCTGCGTCTTCTGCCAGAACTACCAGATCAGCATCCTTGGACGCGGAAACCGGACTTCGATTGAGCAACTGGCGACGGCCATGCTGGAGCTCCAGGCCTTCGGCAGCCACAACATCAACGTCGTCACGCCGACCCACTACACTCCGCACATCGTGGCGGCGATCGATGTCGCCGCCGCGCGCGGCCTGAGACTTCCGATCGTCTGGAACACGAGCGGGTGGGAGCGCGTTGAGGTACTGCGTCTCCTTGACGGCATCGTCGACATCTATCTGCCCGACATGAAGTTCGCGTCCGCCGACGAAGCCGCACAGTTTGCCAGGTCTCCCGGCTACCCGGAGGAAACGCAGCTGGCCGTACTGGAGATGCACCGCCAGGTCGGCGTTGCTGTGCCCAACTCCAACGGCATCGTCAACCGCGGGCTGATGATCCGCCACCTGGTCATGCCCGACAGCGCGAGCGGGTCGAAGGAGGTGCTGGACTGGATCGCCGGCAACCTCCCGCTCGATACCTACGTCAACATCATGGAGCAGTACTCGCCGCACCACGAAGCGTTCAACCACCAGCGGATCGCGCGCCGCGTCACCGCCGACGAGTACCGGCAGATCGTCGATCACGCGCACCACCTGGGCCTGACCAACCTGGATTCGCGAACCGCGCGCTGGTTGAGAGAATGAGCGGTACGCCTACCCGGTGCCGCTGGCCGACCGGTGCGCAGACAGATTGCGACGTGTGGCCCGATTGAGGTTGTTCCCGAGCCATTCAGTCGGTAGAATGGGACGCGTGACGCTTCACCACGCGCGATCCGCGCGACTCATGGCTACAGTACTGGCCTTCCTGTTCGTCGTACTCGCCGCGCCGCGGTCCGTGACCGCCGAATCCGGGCCCGTGCGACGTGAGAACCTGCATTACCTGGGCCTGTCGACCGAGATCGATTTCACCGCCGACTTCAACGAGCCGGTCCGTTCATTCCTTCGTAACCGGTATCTGGGGTTCGGCGTCAGCTACGGCTACGGACGCGGGTGGTTTCGCCCGCGCGCGCGGCTGAACGTCGGCGTCCTGGATTGGAGCCGCTTCTACCCGACGCTGGGGGTGGAGCTTCCGCTCATGGAGACGCTGTCGGCGGGGGGCTCGAAGCTGTTTGGCGTCTACGTGACCGCCGACGCGGGGTGGGCCTTCGCTGAAGAGCCGACCTTCGTCTACCGGCTGACCCCGCTCGTCCGCCTGCCGCTCGGACCGTTCGAAGGCGTCGGCGTCGGCGCGAGCTACCGGTCCGATGCGCGGTGGTCTGTTTTCATTGGCAGAATAGTCGGGGGGTATCCCAGGCTATAGAGGTCGGGCGGTCAGGGCGCCCGCACAAAGAATGAAGGAGAGAGCATGAAACGAGTACTTGTGATTCTGACTATGGTCATCGCAGTTCTGGCGCTTGCCGGCTGCATGACGACGTACACGACGACCGACGGTCGCCTGGCGTACGGCGATATCGGCGGGACGGCCGCAGGGACCTTTGAGGCGAGCGCCGGGTATATCTACATCCTGCACCCGTCAATTCTGGTCCTTGGCGACAACCCGACCGAGCGACTCGATCTGGTTGTCGGCCCACGTATCCAGGCTGCCGGTGGCAATGCGGCCACAAACCTGGTCATTCGCGACGGATTCACCGTCGTCGACTTCCTGCTCTCGTACTTCGTACCGATCGTCAACTGGGCAACGGTCGAAGTCGAAGGCACCGCAGTCAGCCAGTAGAACGATCTGACGGGCGGAGAGCTCTGACCTCTCCGTCTTGTCTCCTTCGCTTGACCGCCGGCGGAGCTCCGCTTAGACTGTCGACCCATGAAAGCCGCCATCACGTCGCTCGCGTGCCACGTACCCGAGCGGATCGTCACGAACGACGAACTCGCACAGAAGGTCGAAACGTCCGACGAGTGGATCTACTCGCACACGGGCATCCGTGAGCGTCGCTACGCCGCGCCCGGCGAGTCGGCGAGCGATCTGGGCGTGATTGCAGGAAGGCGCGCGCTCGAACAGGCTCACGCCGACCCCGACTCGATCGATCTGGTGATCTGCGCAACCTCCACTCCCGACTACCTCACCTTCCCCGCGACCGCGTGCGTGATCCAGGATCGACTGGGGCTTTCGAACGCCGGCGCGTTCGACCTCCAGGCCGGATGCACCGGCTTCGCGTACGGAGTGGAGATGGCGCGATCGCTGGTAGAGGCCGGCGGCGCAGGGCGCGTGCTCCTGATCGGCACCGAGGTTCTGACCAGCATCACGAACTGGGAAGACCGCGCCACGTGCATCCTCTTCGGCGACGGTGCGGGCGCCGTGCTGGTCGAAGCCTCCGACGCCGATCGCGCGCGAACCGGGCACACGATCGTCGCGTCGTGGCTGCGCTCAAAAGGGAGCGGGGGCCCGGCGCTCATCAGACAGGCCGGCGGTTCGCGCGAGCCGTTTGAAGACGGCCGGCACGCCGCGCGCGATCTGCTGCTGGCGATGAACGGCAAGCAGGTATACCTCTTCGCCGTCGACGCGATCGTGCAGACGATCACCGCGCTCTCGGAACGGGTCGGGAAGACCCCAGACGACGTCGACTGGATCGTACCGCACCAGGCGAACTCAAGGATTATCGAGGCTGCCGCAAAGCGTCTGCGCCTCCCGGTCGAACGGTTCTACCTCAACGTCGACCGCTACGCGAACACATCGGCCGCGTCGATACCGATCGCGCTCGAAGAGATGGTATCGACCGGCGCGCTCAAGAGCGGTCAGACCGTTCTGACCGTCGGTTTTGGCGCCGGACTCACGTACGGGGGCAACGTACTCGACTGGTAGCCGAGCGCGCGAGACAGATGCGCGATCGCGTCGAGCTGCTCGCCAAGAGGGTTCTCCAGCTCCAGCGACACCCATCGACGCGGCAGAAAGCCGCGGTAGCGTACCAGATAGTCCAGATTGGCGAGCGAGACGAAGCGATGGTGATCGGGTCCGCCGTTCCACTCGTTTGGATCCCCCGGCCTGATCGCCGATACGTGGCAACATCCCACGACGCGCGTCGACAGCTGGCGCATCGTGGTATCGTAGTAGTCGGTTCGACCCATCAACCGGGCGGCTTCCAGATGCGAAAAGTCGGGACAGATCCCGGCAACGCGGTCGAAGTCGGAGTCGGAGACGACGACCTCGACATTCTCCATGAAGAACCGACCGGCAAGCCGCGGCGGGATATCGCCAAACGGATGGCGGCTTCCCGCCGGGTGCACGTTGAACACCTCGGTAGAGAACCGGCCGACCAGGTAGTCGATCTCCGACACGTCGCAGTCGGTGCGCAGGTGGACGTGAGGGAGGCGCAGCCCGTCGATCCGCTCGAGCTCCCGGTACAGGGCGCTGCGCGCCTGCCGATCGATCGCGGTCGGGAAGAACGCGATCGTGCGCACGTCGCTTTCGGCAAGATCGGCGACGAACCGGGGAATCTCGTCTTGCACGGTAGTGGTCAGTCCCGGTAGGATCGTCATGACCATACTATACTGATGCCCGGCGCCGAGCGCGAAACGGAGGGAGCAATGGACAGACGCGTGATCGTGATGGTGATGGCGGTGATGATTGTCCTGCTGGCCGGGTGCGCGGCGGGCCCGAATGCGATGGCCGGCGTCGCCGACGGCGACGGAGAGATCGCCGGGTTCTGGATGGGCATCTGGCACGGTCTGATCGCTCCGATCACCTTTGTCGTGTCGCTATTCAACCGGTCTGTATCGGTGTACGAGGTGCACAACAACGGAGGCTGGTACAACTTCGGGTTCCTGTTCGGCATGATCATGATCTTCGGCGGGGGCGGCGGCGGTGCGGCGCATTCGCGGCGGCACCACGGGTAGGCGCACTCCATGGCCGACGGACCGCTGTCGCTGATCGTTGGGCACTCGAACCTGGACCTCGACTGCATCGGGTCGATGGTCCTCGCGCGGCGGCTCCATCCGGACCACAGCCCGGTCAAGAGCGGCACGATTCATCCGGTTGCGAAGAACCTGTACAACCTGTACGAGACCGAGCTCGAGTTCCTGCAGGTAGCAGACGTAAAGGGACGCGACGTCGCGTCGCTCGTGATCGTCGATACCCGTTCCAGGAACCGGATCGACGAAGTCCTGAAGGCGATCGATCACGGCGGTGCCGACCGGATCGGATCGATTACGATCTACGACCATCATCCGGCCGACACGAACGACTTCCCGCAGGCAACGGTGCACGGCGGGGAGTACGGGTCGACCACGACGATCCTGGGCGCGCTGCTCATCGACGCAGGAGTGACGGTGACTCCCGACGAGGCGACGATCGCGCTCGCCGGCATCTACGGCGACACCGGCAACTTCACGCACGAAAACGTAGGGCGCGACGACTTCCTGGTCGCGTCGTACCTGCTCGATTGCGGCGCTTCGCTGCGACTCGTGGCCGACCTGACGAGCAGCCTGCGCGACGAAGCGCAGGTTGAGCTGCTGCACGACGCGTTGCGGTCGCTCGACACGCGCACCATGAACGGCCATACGGTCGCGCGCGCGGTGCTGAAGCTACCCCGTCAGACCCCCGGCATCGCAGCGGTCGCCGAACGCCTGTTCGAGATCGAAGAGGTCGACGCGCTCTTTCTGGTTGTCGGATTCGACCGCGAGCGGGCGACGCTGATCGTCGCGCGCAGCCGCAAGGACCGGATCGCGGTCAACGCGATTATGGGCGAATTCGGCGGTGGCGGACACCGCAAGGCTTCGTCGGCGCTCGTCAAGGATGCTACAACCGACGACGTCGTCGCCCGGCTTGACGACGCGATCGTGCGGCTTGCCGTGCCCGCGCGCACCGCGCGGGAGATCATGACCAGTCCGGTCGTCACGATCGAAGCGGGTTGGTCGCTCCTTCAGGCAGCGCGCTTCTTTGAGGAGATCAACCACACCGGAGCGCCGGTCGTTGATGACGCCGGATCGCTCGTGGGCTTCCTGACGCTCCGCGACATCATGAAGGGCAGGAAGGCCGACGCGATGCACGCGCCGGTCAAGGGGTTTATGACGCGCAAGGTCGTCACGTGCGATCCCGACGCAACGATCCGCGATATCTCTCACCAGTTGTTCTCTCACAACATCGGACACCTTCCGGTGACCGCCGACGGGAAGCTCATCGGGATAGTTACGCGGTCTGACTACCTCAAGTCGATCGACGCCAAGGCCGACCTGGGATCGGCGACCCCGCGCTGAGGAGGGATGATGCGACCAGTGAGTATTGATGGCGCGCCGGCACCGAACGTGGCTCTGGGCAAGAGGATCGGAGCCGCGATCGTATGGGTGTGTTCAGTCGCGGTCTGGGTGGTAGTGTCGTCGTGCGCAACACCCGGCCCCGTCGCTCGCCTGCGGACCGACTCCCATCCTCCCGGTCTGCGCGTGTCAGGTCGCCACCTCTACGACGCCGACGGCAACCGAGTCGTTCCGATAGGGGCGAACGTCATGACGAAGTACTGGGATCCGGGTGGATGGCGAAGCATCTCGGCGCTCGCGCAGACCGGAGCGAACACGGTACGAATATTCTGGAAGATCGAGCCGAGTACGGGTCTGGATGCGTTCGAGCGGAACATCCGCAACGCCGTCGAGCACGGCATGTTCGCGATGCCCAGCCTGTGGGAGGCCACCGGCCAATGGTCACAACTTGAGCGATGCGTCGACTGGTGGGTGCAGCCGGAAGTCCTTGAGATAATCAGCCGGTACGAGCGGCACCTGCTTCTGAACATCGCGAACGAGGCCGGCGATGCTTCGGTATCGATGCGCCAGTTCGAGTCAGGGTACAGGCGCGCGATCACGCGGCTGCGAGAGGCGGGAATCAGGGTCCCGCTCGTCATCGACGCGGCGAACTGGGGGCGTGACGAATCGTACATCCTGCAGACGGCGACGGCGTTGATCGCTCATGACCCGGAGCGCAATCTCTTGTTCTCCTGGCACCCGTGGGACGATCGCATGCCACGGTCGCGCTACACCGAAACGATTGATGCGGCAGTCGCGCAGGAGATCCCGCTGATCATCGGCGAGTTCTCGCACACCGGGGTGTTCTACAACTCGACGCACGATTGGCGTTTCCTGGTCGAGTACGCAACCGAGCACGATATCGGCTGGCTCGCGTGGGTCTGGCGCGGAGCCGACGTCTCCGATGGACACAACATCACGACGAACTACCTCTACGGCAACTGGACGCCGTGGGGCGCACAGGTGGTCGAACTCATCGAACGATACGCCGTCCGCGGACCAGGAACATCGCAAGGCCGCACACCAGAGTCACGACCGTGACCATCGTGCCCATCCCGATGATCCCGACCGGGAATCCCCAGCGGTCGATCGTTGCTCCCAGCAGCGGCGTCAGCACCGCGCCCGCCTCACTGCTCGCGAAGAAGTAGATCCCCAGCACGGTGCTTCGACGGCTTGCCGGAACCTCGGCGAGGATGTGCGCTTCGGAGGTCGGCATCCGGAAGAACATCAGGATGCCAATCGCAAGGAGCACAACCGCGAAGACGACCGGGAACGGTGCCCCGATCAGGAGCGCGATCACCGGGCCGGTGAGCAAACCGGTCACGATCATCACGCGAATCCGTCCGATCCGGTCGGAGAGCATTCCGCCGAGCGGCGCGGCGAAGAAGCCCGCTGCGAAGATGATCGACAGCACGCTCGCGGCGATAGCCTCATCGACACCGCGCACATCGACCAGATAGAGCGGAATGTAAGGGATCGTCGACCCGACGCCGGCTCCCATGATCCCGGTCATAACCAGAAAGAGCGTCATGTGCGCGGTGCGCGCAGTGCGGCCTGCAGAGTCTTCAGGCGCAGGCGAAGCGTCGGCGGGCTGAACGCCAGTCCGCTCGGCCGTCGGCACACGGTCGGCGCCCGCAACCCCACGCGCGCGCGCGGGTCGATCGATCATCCTGCCGACCAGCACGAACGTGATCAGGCCCAGGATCGCGACCGGAATCGACAGCGTAAGAAACGTTCCCCGCCAGCCGAGGGTGGTCACGATCGCAGCGGCGATCAGCGGCGACAGGAAGTAGCTCGAGCTGCCTCCGATGATGTGCAGCCCCAGCGCGCGCCCGCGACGGTGCGGTTCAACGATCCTGCCGATCACCGCAGACGACGACGGGTGATAGCCGCCGCCGGCGATCCCCATCAGCACCAGCCCGGCGATCATCCCGCCGTACAGCGGAGACAGCCCGACTACCGCTCCGGCGATCGCGACACCGGTGATCCCGGCCAGAAGCGGGTACCGGGGACCGATTCGGTCGGCGAGCCATCCTGCGGGTAGCTGACTGAACCCGTACGCGATCGTGAACGCGGCGGTCACAAGCCCCGACTGCGCGTACGACAGGCCGAACTCGTCGCGGATGAACGGCAACAGCGGGATGATGATCGCCATCATCACGTGGTGGCTGAAGTGCGCGCCGGCCAGAAGACCGATGATCGGGCCCGAACGCACGCTCTGGTCACGCGCGGCTGACTGTGCTGTGTGGGGCATGACGCGATTATTCACGAACCGGGCGGTCGTGTCAGTAAGAACTGGTGCCGAAATTGTTGACGACCGAGTCCGGGAGCACGCGCTGCTCTGCCTGCTGGCACCGGAAGCACTCTGTCTCATGCGAGCAGGTACCTCGGCATCTGTGATGATCGCAGCGCAACGCTGCGGACGCTCACCACGCCGCGCTTCAGACGTACCGCTGGTGGGTTTTCATACTCATGGAGCCAGATGCG
>RECL01000342.1 GCA_007694025.1 Spirochaetaceae bacterium | reverse complement strand
GTGACTTCGCGTCATCGCGGGTGACTTCGCGTCATCGCGGGTGACTTCGCGTTTCTGACGTTGACACTGCGGCTCGATCGGAGAGAATGGCAGCCTGAAGGAGCTGCCATGCACTACGATGTTGCGGTAATCGGCGCCGGAATGGCCGGACAGGTCACCGCGAACTACCTGGCGCGCGCGGGTAACTGCGTTCTGATGCTCGAGCAAAACCACCACGCGGGCGGAAACATGTCGGGTTTCACGCGCAACGGGTTCTACTTCGACGGCGGCGATCAGTCGTTCGAAAGCATGGGCGTCGTCTTCCCGGTTCTGCGCGATCTTCTGGGGGTCGGCCCCGACGACTTCATCAAGGCCCGCTACCGGATGGTCTCTTCCGACTTCGACTTCTTCGTCGATTCACCCGAACAGGTCGAGCACGAGCTGTGCACGGCGTTCCCGAACGAGCCCGGGATCGCTCCGCTGTTCAGGGAGGTCAAGGAGGTTTCGCGCTTCCTGTCGGCGAACTACGATCCGTGGGAGTTTCCGTTGTTGATCCGGGGCGGTGCGCGCAACGGCGCCCGGCTTGCGCCGTGGCTGCCCCGGCTCAAGAAGTGGTCGACATTCCGGTATCGCGAGCGCGCGTGCTCGGTCATCCGTGATCCGGCGCTCCGCCAGTGGTTTTCCCAGATCGGGTACTACCGGATGCCCTACCTCTTCTTCGCCGGATTCTGGCACATCTGGGCGTACGACTACTGGTATCCTCGTGGCGGTATGCAGTCGCTGCACGACCGGCTGACTGCGGCGTTTCGGGCGCACGGCGGAGAGGCGTTGTTCAATACCGACGTCACGCGCATCAATCTGGACTCATCGGGAAGACGTGCGGTTTCGGTCGACACCGCGGGCGGAGAGCGGTACCACGCCGACCGGTTTGTGTACGCGGGCGACTACAAGGCGCTGGTGAACACCGTCCTTGGCCCTGAAGTCTTCCCGCGGCGATACGTCCGCAGGATCAACGACGCGGCGCTGACCGAGGAGATCGTCGGGGTCTACCTGGGTCTGTCGATGGACAACGATGAGCTGTCCGGGTACCTCGGTGGCGCGCATCACCCGTTCTACTTCCCGAATTACCGCGTGATCTTCCCGAATGCGTCGTCTCCCGAAGACGTACACCGTACGATGTGGGTCGCGCTCAACCATTTTGGGAGCCAGAGTCCGTCGGCGCCGAAGGGCAAATCGACACTCACGCTCCAGACCTACAGCTCGTTTGCGTGGCAGGACTACTGGAAGAACGGCAGCGCGTCGCACCGACGGTCGCCCGAGTATCGCGAGTTCAAGCAGCGCGTCGGCATGGAGCTGGTCGAACTGGCCGAGCATCTGGTACCCGGGCTCCGTGACCGGATCGAGTTCATGGACGTCGGCACTCCGCTGTCGAGCGAACGGTTCAGCCGCAACACGAACGGATCGACCGGCGGCTGGTGCTACGACGACCAGGTCTCACCGGTGTGGCGCCTTCCCAGCCTGAACCGGATCAAGACTCCGGTGGCGAACGTGCTGTGCGCCGGGCACTATGCGTTGTGGCCCGGCGGCGTGATTTCCGCCGCGTACTGCGGCCGCCTGGTCGCCCGGATGATGGGTGCCCTCGGGGGTCAGGGCAGGCGCTGAGCGTGCCGCGGCTCGACCTCGGCGTGCGTGAAGGTGCCGGGGAAGGTGCCCTCCATCCACTCCTTCGGGTAGCCGAGCTGAAGCGGCATCGCTTCGGTGAGCCGGTCGCGCGCCTCCGGCGCGAGGTCGAAGTCGCCGGCGCCCAGGCTGTCGGTGATCTGGTCTACCGATCGCGCGCCGACGATCGGCGCGGTCACGCGGTCGTCGCCGAGCAGCCACGCGAGCGCGACCTGAGTCGGACTCTTCCCGAGCTCATCGGCGACTTCCACGACCGTGTCGACGAGCTTCAGCGCCTCATCCCACCAGTAGCGCGACAGGTACGCCTTCGCGTTCTTGCCGTGGCGTGACTGCGGGTCGGGCTCGCTCTGGCCGCGGTACTTGCCGGTCAACAGTCCGCTCGCGAGTGGGCTCCAGCAGATCATGCCCATACCCTGATCGTCGCACGCGGGAAGGATCTCGCGTTCGATATCGCGCCGGACCAGGTTGTAGAGGTGCTGCGCGGAGATGAAGCGTTCGCCACCGATCGCGTCTGCGGTCATGTTGGCCTGGACGATCTGCCAGCCGTAGAGATTGCTGCACCCGACGTAGCGCACGCGACCGGTTCTCACCAGGTCGGCGAGCGCCTTCATCGTCTCTGCGATCGGCGTGTACGGGTCGGGGCCGTGGATCTGGTAGAGGTCGACGTAGTCGAGCCCCATCCGCTTCAGGCTCGCGTCGACCGCTTCGAAGATGTGCTTACGGCTGAGTCCGCGCGCGTTCGGCGTGTCGCCGGTGGGGAACCAGCACTTCGTCGCGATGACCAGGTCGTCCCGCTTCTTCCCGACCAGCGCCCGTCCGAGCATCTCCTCCGACACCCCGCCGCTGTAGAGGTCGGCGGTGTCAATGAAGTTGCCGCCCGCGTCGATGAACGCGTCGACGATCGCCGTGGACGCGCTCTGGTCGCACCCCCACTCCTTGTTTCCGAACGTCATCGTCCCAAGACAGATTCGCGAAACCAGAAGGCCCGATCGGCCCAGATAGCGATATTTCATGCTGTTCCTCCGTTGCGCGCGGATGCGCGCGTGCTGTACCCAAACCGTAGCGCCGCACCCCCCATCTGTCAATCGAGCCGGATCAGTGGGCGAATCGCGTATCGGTTGAAGATCAACAAATATAAACCGATAAACATTCGCTATACATTGACTAACGATAATAATAGGTGTATACTGCGGCTATCTTCACTCAAGGAGTACAGAGATGAAAGCAGAACGGATGGTGAGAGTTGTTGCCCGGTTTGCGCGGGCACTGTTCTGGCTCGCGGTTGTCGGGGCCGTTGTCCTGATCGGCGCGATGGTCGTGATGGTCGTCGCGCCGTCTGATGTCGCCGCGACGGGCGTGGAATGGCGCAGTCACGGTCTTGCGGTGCGGTTCGACAACCTGCAGGCGGGCCCCGGCAGGCTCGACGTCGTCGGGTTCCTGGGCGCCGGTCTGGTTCTTGTCGGCTTCGGAACCTACGTACTGCATCAGCTGTCGGCGCTGCTCGGCGGTTTCGAGCGACGAGAGTTCTTCACCGATGCGACCACGAGCAGAATGCACAGGATCGGGGTCGCGACGATTGCGGCGGGAGTGGTATCCGGGGTGGTCAGGACGATCGTTGCCTGGCACATCGCCTCGACCGTCGACGTCGTCGGGGTATCGTTGACGGTCGTTCCCGGTCTGGACTGGGGAGTCGTCGCTGTCGGCGTGATCGTAACCGTCCTGGGCGCGGCGTTCCGGCACGGCGCCGAACTCCAGCGCGACCACGATCTGACGGTGTAGGGCGTATGGGTATCGAAACCCGACTGGATGTCGTGATGGCGGAGCGCCGGATCCGCCTCAACGATCTGGCCGAACGGATCGGGATCACGCAGGCGAACCTGTCGATCCTGAAGAACAACAAGGCGCGTGCGATCAGGTTCAACACGCTTGAGGCACTCTGTCGCGAACTCGACTGCCAGCCCGGTGACCTGATTCGTTACGTGCCGGAGA
>RECL01000403.1 GCA_007694025.1 Spirochaetaceae bacterium | reverse complement strand
ATGGATCGACCCCGGCGGGAGCCGGGTAGATCGTCGCGCGACCGCTCACCGTCGACCCTCAACCGACAGGTCGATCGCAGCGCCGGTTCCGGTCGCGCTGCTGCGGACGCCGTCGACGACGCACTCGAAGGACCACTCGCCGTCGAACCCCGACTGGCTCGCGGTTACCGTGAGACCCGATCGGGAAACCGTCACGCTCGCGACGGGCTTGCCGATCGTGTCCGGCACCACGACCTCGACAGACTGCCCGTCGGCCGGTTCGTACGCGACGACCGTTGGCTTGTGCGCGTAGTCGTAGTCGGGCCGGTCGTCGACAGAGCCGGTGACGATCACGGCGCCGGGCCGCACGAAGATCGGAAGGCTCAAGAAGTCGTACCGTTCGCTATGCCATCTGCCGCCGTCGAGCGCGTGCCCGTCGATCAGATGCGTCCAGCGTCCATCGGGCAGGTAGAACTGTACGTGGCCGCCCGCATCAAAGACGGGCGCGACCAGCAGCGAGCTGCCGAGCATGTACTGCCGGTCCAGGTAGTCGCAGCCTGCGTCGTCGGGGAACTCGATCGGCATCGCGCGAAGCATCGGTACGCCGGTCGCGTGCGCGTCGACGGCGGCCGCGAAGAGGTACGGCATGAGTCGGCACTTGAGGCGTGTGAAGAAGCGTAACACGTCGACCGCCTCATCGTCGTAGAGCCACGGCACGCGGTACGAACTTGACCCGTGCAGGCGGCTGTGCGACGACAGCAGCCCAAACGCGCACCATCGCTTGTAGACGTCGGGGCTTGCGGTGTCTTCGAACCCGCCCATGTCGTGGCTCCAGAATGCGATGCCGCTCTGGCCGGCGGACAGCCCACCGCGAAGCGTCTCCGCCATCGATTCGTAGCTCGCGGTCGAATCACCGCCCCAATGGACCGGGTACTGCTGGCTTCCTACGGTCGCCGACCGCGCGAACAGGCACGCCTCACCGGGGCCGCGCCGCGACTCGAGCACCTCGAAGACCGCGCGGTTGTAGAGGAGCGCGTAGTAGTTGTGCATTCGCTGCGGGTCGGATCCGTCGGAGTAGACGACGTCGGTCGGGATGCGCTCGCCGAAGTCGGTCTTGAACGCGTCGACGCCCATGTCGATCAGCGCGCCGAGCTTCTCCTGGTACCAGCGGTACGCGTCGGGGTTCGTGAAGTCGACGAGCCCCATGCCGCTCTGCCACTCGTCCCACTGCCACACGTCGCCGTTCGGCCTCTTGAGCAGGAAGCCGCGCTTGGCGCCCTCGGCGAAGAGGTGCGATCGCTGCGCGATGTACGGGTTGATCCAGACGCAGCTCCTCAACCCTTTCGCGTGCATCCGCTCGAGCATCCCGGGCGGGTCGGGGAAGACCGCCGGGTCCCAGACGAAGTCGCACCAGTGGAACTCACGCATCCAGAAGCAGTCGTAGTGGAACACGTGGAGCGGTACGTCGCGCTCGGCCATTCCGTCGACGAAGCTCATGACCGTCTGCTCGTCGTACTGCGTCGTGAACGACGTGGTCAGCCACAGACCGAACGACCACGCCGGCGGAAGCGCGGGGCGGCCGGTGAGCGACGCGTAGCGCGTGAGCACCTCCTTCTGCGTCGGTCCGTGGATCACGAAGAACTCGAGCGATTCTCCAGGAACGCTGAACTGCACGCGCTCGACCTTCTCCGACGCAACCTCGAACGAGACGCGCCCCGGGTGGTTCACCAGGACGCCGTAGCCCCGGTTGGTCACGTAGAACGGGATGCTCTTGTACGCGAACTGGCTCGCGGTCCCGCCGTCGTCGTTCCACGTGTCGACGACCTGGCCGTTCTTCACGTACGCGGTGAACCGCTCGCCAAGGCCGTAGACGCACTCGCCGACTCCGAGCGACAGCTCGGCGTACGTGTACGCGTCGCCCTCATCGGTCCGGACGTAGCCGAGGTTCTTCGGGCCCGCGCCGGTCACCAGCCGTCCGGCTGTATCGTACTCGCCGTCCGCGTCCGACGGCGCACGGAACGAGAGCGACCACGGTGCGCCGCGCTTCACCGTCGCGGTGAGATGGCCGCTGTGAATCGACACGTTGTCGTCGCGTTCATCGACGCTCGCCGTGAAGCGGTCATCCCGGCTGATCGCGAAGTTCGGTCCCGGATCGACGGCTCCCGCGTGATGGACGAGCTTCACGCCGATGACACCTTCGATCGGCGACCAGAGCGTTACCGTGAGCGACGCGATGTTCAGCGTGTCCCCGCGGTGCGCGATCGCCTTCGTCGGCGCGAATACGGTGATGGCCGGGATCCCGTCATCTCTCGGCGCGATCGAAATCGATCGTGCTTCGGCCGCGAAGACCGCGCGAACGTCGTCGCGCATCCGCCAGAATCCTTCGGTGAACTTCATGCGCCCGAGTGTAGCAGGATCGCGTGGTGCGCGCGAGCGCCGCAGCGGTGGTTTCGGCCGGTTGCTCGTTCGGGATTTACGGGTTACTCTATAATTATGAGAAACAAACTCAAGTTAGGCATCATCGCGTTCGTGCTCCTCCTTTCCGCGACCGCGCTCCTCGCCGACAATCACATCATCGATGTGACCGACGACACGTCGGAGGTTAAGGAGATCGAGGTCCGCAGCCAGGGCATGCGGTTCACGGTCACCGAGATCCGGGTCAATCTTGGCGATACGATCCGGCTCACCTACGTCAACGGCGGCGGCCGTCACGACTGGGCGCTTGCGGAGTACAACATCTGGACCGAGGTGATCACGGGAGGCCAGTCAGACACGATCGAGTTCGTCGCCGACAAGGCCGGCGATTTTGAGTTCTACTGTGGCGTCCCCGGTCATCGCCAGGCAGGCATGGTCGGACGCTTCATCGTCGTCGACCCCGACGCGTAGAGCCCGGACGTCACGACAGTCGCCAGTCGGCGAACCAGTCGATCAGCGCGGTCGTCCAGCCGCTCAGGCGTGGATTGTCCAAAGCCATGCCGACGCCATGGCGGCCAGACTCGTAGACGTGGAGCTCGATCGGTACGCCGTGCTGCGTGCACGCGCTTGCGTAGAGCAGGCTGTTCGCGACCGGGACGACCGGGTCGTCGGCGGTGTGGAACAGGAAACTCGGTGGTGTATCGCGTGACACGTGGAGATGACTCGACAGACGCTGCACGAGTTCTGCGTCGGTCGAGCTTCCGACAAGCACGTCGCGGCTTCCGGTGTGCGCCGATTCGGTCATGCTGATGACCGGGTACGCGAGCGCGACGCGGTCGGGCCGCGCCGAAACATGGCCCGCCAGATCATCCTCCGGTTCGCGGAAGATATCGGGCTGCGTCGCTACCATGGACGCAAGGTGTCCACCCGCGCTGAATCCCATGATCCCGATCCGGTCGGCGTCGATCGCGTAGCGGTCCGCGTTTGCCCGGAGGTACCGCATCGCTCTGGTCGCGTCGGAGTACGCGCACGGCCACGCATCCGGATGAACGCGGTAGGTCAGCACGACCCCGACGATCCCGTGCATCGCAAAGAGCTGCGCGAACGGCGCTCCTTCGTGCAGAGCCTGCATGTGATAGCCACCACCCGGGCAGATCAGCACCGCCGGGAATCGCCTCCCCGCGTACGCCTCGCGCCAGAGCGCCGGGTAGGTGACCCGGATGCGCGGACGGTAGTCAGGGTTGCTGCCGTTGTT
>RECL01000401.1 GCA_007694025.1 Spirochaetaceae bacterium | reverse complement strand
GCTCCTGGTGGTTGTGATCGCGGTCTCTGCGGGGACCGCGATCCTCGACTTACTACCGCCGTGGATCATTCGGTACACGGTCGACCGGATAGTCCTTCGCGACGCAGAGGTCACGCTCCTCGCGATAGCCGCTGCTCTGATGGGGCTTGCCGTGCTCCACGGCGCCGCCGATTTCGCGCGGCTCTACCTGACGGCGCGGCTTGGCCAGCGCGTCGTGCATCGGATACGCACCAAGCTGTTCGCGCACCTGTCGCGCCTCTCATTCACTTTCTACGACGCGGCGAGTACCGGGGATCTGGTCACGCGCGCGACCGCGGACGTCGACACGCTCAGCCAGTTCTTCGGACGGTCGGCTGTGATCATTGTTACGAATCTCCTGTTCATCATCGGGATTCTGGTGGTGCTCCTCAGTTGGCATCCGCCGCTCGCGCTCGTCTACCTCGCGATGCTTCCCTTCATCGCTGCGGGCATGTTCGTGTACGCGCGCAGAGTGAGGCCCGCGATGGGCCGCGTGCGAAAGCAGCTCTCGGCGCTCACCGGACGGCTCGAGACGACGCTGTCGGGAATACTCGTCGTCAAGGTGTTCGGGCGCGAACGTTTTGAAGCCGCGCGATTCGAGAGTACAAACCGCGCGTACCGCGACGCGAGCGTCCAGACGATCCGGATCACCGCGCTCTGGATGCCGATCGCCGACGTCATCATGGGCCTGGGGACGGCGCTCGTCCTGCTCGGCGGGGGATACGGGGTCATCCAGGGTGACGTCACGATCGGAACCCTCATCGCGTTCACGCTCTACATCGGGATGCTGCTGCGTCCGATCCGGCAGACCGGGATGATGCTGAGCGCGACGATGCAGGCGCTGGCCGCTGCCGAGCGGGTGTTCGAGATCTTCGACACGACCCCTGAGGTCCGTGACCGCCCCGATGCGGTCCGGCTTGCCGACCCGAAGGGCTCGATCGAGTTCGCCGGCGTCTCATTCGCGTACGACGGGAAGACTCAGGCCGTCGGCGACATCAGCTTCCGCGTAGAAGCGGGCGAGACGGTCGCGCTCGTCGGGCCGTCGGGCGCCGGAAAGTCGACGCTCGTGCACCTGCTCGCCCGGTTCTACGAGCCTCAGTCGGGACGGATCCTCATCGACGGGACCGACACGCGCGGAGTGACGATCGAGAGCCTTCGGGCGGCGATCGGTATCGCGATGCAGAACGTCTTCATCTTCGATGCGACGATCGGCGAGAACATCGCGTACGGAAACCCGTCGGCGTCGTCGGCCGACGTGGAGTCCGTGGCGCGGATGGCTCAGCTCCACGACTTCGTTTCTGAGCTCCCGATGCACTACGACACCCCGGTCGGCGAGCGTGGGGTCGAACTCTCCGGCGGCCAGCGGCAGCGTCTGGCGCTCGCGAGGGTCCTCCTCCGCGACCCTGCGGTCCTGCTCCTGGACGAGCCGACGTCGAGCCAGGACACCGCGACCGAACGCGCGATGGACGCCGCGCTCGAGGCCGCGCGGGCGGGTCGAACGACGATCGTGATCGCGCACCGGCTCTGGACCGTCCACCATGCCGACCGCATCGTCGTGCTCGACTCCGGGCGGGTCGCCGAGTTGGGCGTGAGCACCGCCACCGAGTCGGCCCACGATTCGCTGATGCGAGCCGGTGGGCTCTACCGGAGCCTCTACGATCTGCAGTTTCGCAGCGAATCGCACGACGTCGCGTTGGGTCGATCGAAAGAGGGGGGACAGTGATGCGTGCCGGCTTCATGATGCGGCTCCAGGACGAGCAGGAGCACGAGTTCCGACTATCGAATCTGAACCGCCGCTACGTCCGCCTGCTCGCTCCGTACCTGCGCCGTCACGCGCGGATGATCGCATTCGCGCTCGCAGCTATGGTCGTCGCGTCTGCGATCACGCTCGCGCTGCCCTACCTGCTCAAAGTCGCGGTCGACCGGCACATCGCGAACCTCGATCTTCGAGGCCTGGTCCTCATCGTCATCCTCTACGCCGGACTGACGCTCGCGCAGTGGTTCGCGACATTCGCTCAGAGCCTCCTGTCCGGCACCGTGGGGCAGAACGTCGTCCGGGAACTGCGCCGCGACCTGCACGCAACGGTGCTGCGCGGTTCGCTCTCCTTCTTCCGGCGCGAACGGGTCGGGGAGATCATGTCGCGGCTGACAAACGACGTGAACTCGCTCTCCGAATTCGTCTCCACCGGCATCGTTCACGTCCTGGCCGATGCGCTCACGCTTGTCGGGGTTCTGGTGATGATGTTCGTGCTCGACGCGCGACTCGCGCTCGTGACGTGCATCTCGGTTCCCGTCATCTCGGTCGGAATCCGCTTCCTGGGGCGCAAGATGCGCGAGTCGTACGATGCGTTGCGCCGGGAGGTCGCGGCGGTCAACGTTGGCGTTCAGCAGGGCGTCTCCGGCATGCGGGTCACGCAGTCGCTCGCGCGCGAGCAATCTGGTGTCGAGCAGTTCGACGACCTGAGCCTGAGGAACATGAGGGCGAACCTGAAGACATCGTTCTTCTTCGCGCTGCTCTTCCCGCTGATGTCGATATCGAGCGCGCTCAGTACCGTGCTGGTGCTGAGCTACGGGGGATCGCTCGTCGTGCGCGGTGCGCTCACCGTCGGTACGCTCCTGGCCTTCTTCGGTTACGTGAATCGCTTCTTCGCTCCGGTGCGCGAAATGAGCCTGGTCTACAACACGTTTCAGGGTGCGGCGGCCTCGCTTCAGCGCATCGGCGAATACTTCGACGCGCAACCGGAGGTTCGACCGCCGGAGGTCCCGCTGGCGCTCCCTTCGGTTACTCCAGGTGGTGCCCACGGAGCTATCGAGATCGAGCGAGTTTCATTCGCGTATCCTGGCACAGGCCGCGGCGCAGGGGCGCAGGCGCGCGATCGTGAAGCGGTGCTGCGCGACGTGAGCCTCACCGTCGCGCCGGGAGAGCGGATCGCGCTCGTCGGTGCGACCGGCGCCGGCAAGACAACGCTCGCGCTGCTGCTCGCCCGGCTCTACGATCCGGATGACGGACGCATACTCTTTGACGGGATCGACCTGCGCGACATCGGATTCGACGATCTGCGCCGGGCCGTCCTGCTCGTCCCGCAGGAGGCGTCGCTCTTCCCCGGTACGATCGCTGAGAACATCGGCTACGGTCGGCTTGAGGCGGGAGACACCGAGGTGCGCGAGGCGGCGCGTCGCGCGCAGGCGCACCGCTTCATCG
Organism: Spirochaetaceae bacterium; assembly: GCA_007694025.1. Lineage (GTDB taxonomy): Bacteria > Spirochaetota > Spirochaetia > DSM-27196 > SLST01 > SLST01. The sequence goes on along the minus strand of RECL01000401.1, from coordinate 430 downwards.
AAGACCTGCCCAACGGCTACGACACAGGCGTCGGTGAGGCCGGTGCGCGCCTGTCGGGAGGCCAGAAGCAGCTTGTCGCGCTCGCGCGTGCGGTGCTCGCCGACCCGCGCGTCCTGATCCTCGACGAGCCTACCGCGAACGTCGACGTGATGACCGAGTCGCGCATCCAGCAGGGGCTCCGCGATATCAGTTCCGGCAGGACGACCATCATCATCGCGCACCGCTTCTCTACGGTGAAGGACGCCGACCGCATCGTGGTGCTCGATCACGGGCAGGTGCGCGCGATCGGCACGCACGACGAGCTCCTGTCGACGAACGAGACCTACCGCGCACTCTACCAGAAGCAGTGGGCCGACGCCGGGTAGTCGGCGCTCGCGTCGCGTGCCATACTGTCCGGATGACGGAACAAAAACCTTCAGGCGTCGACGAC
>RECL01000103.1 GCA_007694025.1 Spirochaetaceae bacterium | reverse complement strand
GAGTACCTGCAGCGTCCGTTCGTGGTCGTCAGGGTGGACGAAGTCCATGAACTCGCGCCCCTCCAACTCGGATAACGGGTAGCCGAGCTCGCGCTCCCACTGTGGATTGAGCCTCAGAAACCTGCCATCGTGCGACGAGATGCAGAGCATATCCAGGCTCGACGCGAAGAAGCGCTCTAGTTCGGCGTCCGATTCGCGGCGTGCGCGTTCGGCGGCAAGCTCGCGCCGGCGGGCGTCGTAGAGCCGGAACGCCATCGCGATCGACGCAAGGAGCACCGTCTCACCCGTGTGCTTGACGATGTAGCCGTACGACGTGATTCCTTCGGTTCGGCGCACGACGTCGGGATCGGTATGCGACGACAGGAAGACGAGCGGAACGTCGCTGCCGGAGAGAATGAGCTCAGCTGCACGGGTACCGTCGATCCCGTCGCCCAGATCGATGTCCATCAGGATCAGGTCGATGTCCGGTCGCTCAGCCGCGACCGACACCGCGGCCTCCCCGGTGCGGGCGACGACGACGGCGAAGCCGTTGCGCTCAAGAACGGCGCGTTCCTCAAGCGCAACGATCGCCTCGTCTTCAACGAGCAGGATCGTCTGTGAGTCCTGACGAGTCATTCTTCCCCCAGCCAACGGGTGATACGGGTTTATAGCACGATTCGAGATTATTGGCAAACAGTAGATACCCCGACACGGCAAGTTGCGTGTACAATCGGGACGTGCTGTTCGGATACCCGAGTCACGACCTGCCGGCCGATGATATCTCGCGACGCCTGAACGATCTTCGCGTCGTTGTGAACGCGTTCGGTCACCAGCACGACGATCCGTCGGCCGTCTGCGACGACCGCGTCACTGGGGATATCGAGCTCGTCTTCTATAATGGCGGTATCGCGATCGTGGAGATCGAATCGATGATCCTGCGCCCCCGCCGCGACCAGGCGATCGTGATCCCGCCGTTCGCGCACCACTCGATCGGCACCGATCCCGCCGACCCGCACGACAACTACTACCTGCACTTCGACGTGGAGCCGCTCTACCGCAGAGAAGAGATCGTGTCGCTCCTCACCGCGAGCGGCACGCATTTCATCGTAAGCCCGAGCTCGCCCGATCGGCTGCGCGGCGTCTATGAGGCGATCGCATCGCTGATCGCAGCACGCCCGCCGGGCTACCTTGCGGCGGTGACCGGGCTCGCGAGCGCAATCGTAGCCGAGCTCGTCGGCGATGCTACGGCCTCCCGCCCGGCCGTCGCGGAGGAGCGCGCGCGGGGCACCTACGACGAACGAGCCGACCGCGTCATCAGGTTCCTGTCGGACGCGATCGGACAAGCCGTCGACATCGACTCGATCGCCGCCGCGTGCGGGATGAGCCGAACGACGCTGCACGCGGTCGTGCGCGGCAGCTTCGAGACGACGCCGATGCGGCTGCTATCCTTCCTGAGGCTCCGACGCGCCGAACAGCTCCTGCGTTCGACCGCGCTGTCCGTCAAGGAGATCGCGGCCACGGTCGGTTTCCGCAGCCCCTACCACTTCTCATCCGAGTTCAGCAACCGCTACCGCGTCTCACCGAGCGCGTTTCGGTCGGCGAACCGTCGCGTATGAAATCCGGACGGGCGCTGATTGCGTATCGACCGACAGGGACGGTACGGTGAAGGACCGGGTTCGCGCCCGGTGACGGAGGAACGCATGGTTTCAGAGATGGACCGGTACCTGTTCGACCTTCGCGGCTATCTGGTGCTGCCGAAGGCGATCGACGGCGACCACGTCGCGCGGCTGAACGCAGGGATCGATGAGATTCCCGCGATGAACCCCGGCGACTGGTTCGGCTACGTGCACCGTGAAAACTTCGAAGCGTCGCGCGGGATAGCGTACCAGCAGATCTACGAGGCGGGCGCTCCCTTCGAAGAGCTGATCGACCACCGCGCGTGGATCGACCACGTGAAGGAGTTCATCGGAGGTGAGGGCACCTTCGACTACAACCACGGAGAGCTCTTCATCGACGAGAACTTCGCGAGCATCCGCGGTCCCGGTGGCGCGATCGGCCTCCATTCGGGCGGTCACGAGCGCGTGAAGCGCACGCAGTTCCGGTTCGACAACGGTCGGTTCATGTGCGGGCAGATCAACATCCTGATCGCGCTCACACCGATCGGTCCCGGCGACGGCGCGACGATGGTCATCCCCGGCAGCCATAAGTCGAGCTTCATCCATCCGCAGTTCGCGAAGCAGAAGATCGGCGACGGTGCATCGGTCGACGGCGTCGAAGGCGCGATAGAGGTTCACCTGGAGCCGGGCGACGCGATCCTGTTTGTCGACGCGCTCAGCCACGGATCCGCGCGACGCGTCAACGACGGCGACAGGCGCATTCTGGTCTACCGCTACGGCCCGTCGTGGGGGTTCTTCCGCTTCGGCTACCGCCCGTCACCCGAACTTCTGGCGCGCCTCACGCCGCGAAGGCGCACGATCGTCTGGCCGCACGAGCCGTGGCCGCGCGAACCGCAGGTGAAGCCATGAGCGGGCCGAACCCTAAGACATCGCGGCCCCTTCCCGAGGTTGCGCTGAAGCCCGATTTCGCCGAAGTCGCCGAGCGCTACGACGCGTTCTGGCACCAGGCGATCGACGACCGGCCGCTGGTGTCGATGAGCTGGCGCACGCCCGAGGCGCGGGCGACGCGGCCGAATCCGGAGGCGCACGGGCTGCCGGCAGTCGCCACCGACCCCGAGCCGACCTTCGACGAGTACCGGCAGCGCTGGACCGACGTCAAGGCGCGCGCGGCGCGCATCGCATCAGCGCTTGCCGATCGCCACTACTACGCCGACTCGCTTCCGATCGCGTGGCCGAACATGGGCCCGGAGATCTTCAGCGCGTGGTGCGGCTGCCCGTACCAGTTCGGTCGCGACACGACGTGGACCGAACCGCTCATCCACGACTGGCAGACCGACGGACACCTGGGCTACCTGGACCCCGAGCATCCGCTGCTCCTGAAGACGATCGAGTTCACCGACGAGCTGCTGCGGCTGGGCGCGGGCCGCTTCATCGTCGGGCTCACCGACTTCCACCCCGGGGGCGACCATCTGGCGGCGCTCCGCGATCCGGCGAACCTGGCGCTCGATCTGATCGACAACCCCGACGTCATCAAGGAGCGGATCGCGGTCGCCGCCGATGAGTACGAGTCGGTCTACAACCGGTTCTACCGGCTGATCGCCGACGCCGGGATGCCGGCGACGTCGTGGATCGGGCTCATCCACTTCGGCAGCTTCTACATCCCGAGTAACGACTTCTCGGGGCTGATAAGCCCCGCGATGTTCGAGGAGTTCTTCCTGGACGGGATCATCCGCGAATGCCGCTTCTTCGAGCGCAGCATCTACCACCTGGACGGCCCGGGCGCGCTCTGCCACCTGGACACGCTCCTGTCGATCCCCGAGCTCGACGCGATCCAGTGGGTTCCCGGCGCCGGTAATGAGGAGCTCGAGCGGTGGATCCCCGTCTACCAGCGTATCCAGGCCGCCGGGAAGAGCATGCAGGTGCTGCACGTCACGACCAGGAACCTGGATCTGGTCCTGGACAATCTCAGGCCCGAAGGCGTCTGGATCGACGGCGTCCACGGCGTCACCGACGAAGAGACAGCCGCCGCGGTGATGCGCCGGATCGAGCGCTGGCGCT
>RECL01000061.1 GCA_007694025.1 Spirochaetaceae bacterium | reverse complement strand
GAGGCGGCGCTCAACGCAACCGACAAGTTCCGGATGCGCGGGGTCCTCCGGGCCGCCGGTGTGGCCGTTCCCGATTTCGCGCTGGTCGACGAAGCAACACTCGCTCGCGACAGCCTGGGAGCAGAGGTAGAACGCCTTGTGCTGCCCGTCGTCGTGAAGCCCGTCGACAGCATGGGCGCTCGCGGCGTCGTGCGTGCCGACGACTGGGATCAGGCGATCGGCTACGCCCGATCGGCGGTCGCGTACAGTCGATCGCGAAGGGTGATCGTGGAGGAGCTCATCGACGGCCCCGAGTTCAGCATCGACGCGCTTGCCTACGGCGATACGATCCAGATCACGGGGTTCGCCGACCGGCATATTGTATTCCCACCGTACTTCATCGAGATCGGTCACACGCTGCCGACCGCGCTTTCCGACGGCGATCAAGCAGCGATCATCGCCGAGTTCGAACGCGCCGTGCGTGCGCTCGGGATCGGGCCGGGCGCGGCCAAGGGCGACATGAAACTCTCATCGCGCGGACCCGTCGTCGGCGAAATCGCAGCGCGACTGTCCGGCGGCTACATGTCGGGTTGGACGTACCCGCTTGCAACGGGCGTGAATCTCAGCGAAGCCGCGATCCGGATCGCGCTCGGAGAACCGCCCGGGGCGCTGCGGCCCCGGTGGAACAGGACGAGCGCCGAGCGCGCGGTCGTATCGATCCCCGGTGTGATCGAACGCGTGGACGGGGTCGACTCAGCGCGCGCGGTGGCGGGTGTGGAGGAACTCTTCCTGCTGCGCGGACCCGGCGATTCGATCCGGTTTCCGCAGAACAACGTTGAGAAGGTCGCCAACGTGATCGCGGTCGCCGATAGTCGTGATGCGGCAACCGATGCCGCGATGCGGGCGGTATCCGCTATCGACGTCGTACTGAGCCCCGGAATGCCGGCGACCGATCAGTTCCTCTTCGGCGTGAAACCCGACACGATTCCGTACGCGTATGCACCGCGTACGCAAGCACGCGATGGCTCTGCGACCTCGCTCATCGCGTGGTCGCACGCCGTTACGGCACCCCCGGCGGATTACCGCTTCAGGCTGCCGGTCCGCGCCCAGTGTTTCGACGCGCTCGACGGTAGCCCCGACTGGAGCGGACGGTCGCTTGCATCGACGATCGATACGCTGCGCAGATCGGGGATGCTCCTGCTGCGCGAATCGACTGCCGACCCAAGTCTTGAGCGCCTGCTCGTCCAGGCGATCTCCAGGGGAGGCCTGCAGGGCGCGCGCTACGCGTTGAGGTCGCTCTACCGGACCTGACCGTCGGTACCGACTGGAATCTCGCTGCGCGGGTCGCTATACTACCGTCAATGTCTGACTTCCTGAGAGAGCACTTCGCCGCGTTGCTGCTCGCTATCGCATTCGCGTTCTCACTGACCTTCTTTCTGGTGTGGCCACCCGAACGGATCGCGCGCACACTCTATTTTCCCAGAACCACCGGTTCCGAGCTTTCCGCGGAGACGAGGCTCCTGCCCCGAAACGTCCCGATCGAACGATCGGTGCAGCTCGTCGTCGAGGACAGCATATTGGGGCCAAAGGTGCTCTTTCACCGCCGCCCGTTTCCACGCGCGACTCGAGTACGGAGCGTCATGATCGCCGACCGGATCGCGTACGTCAACCTGAGCACCGAAGCGATCCTCGGAGACGAGCGCCTCTACGATCCGGCCACGGGAATCGAAGCGATCCGGCGATCCGTCCTCCACAACTTCCGCAGACTCGCCGACGCTGTGATCACGATCGAAGGACAGGTTCCGTTCTCACCCGCGTATCACGGTGTCGGCGACGCTGCTGGTTCGTCGCAGCGGTCCGCATTCTGACCGAAGCTGGCTGTGGAATTTTGTCGTTGACAAAGAAATGCGGGTCGCTATAATTTGGGCTACATTGAGTCTTCTACCATGCTGGAAACGAAAGGAGAGCAGGATGAAACGGATTTTCATCTTCTTGGTGATCGCTATAGTCGCCGGCAGCGCATTTGCTACTGAGAGCACGCTGATCGACTTCACGCTACTGGGTCCCGATGTCGTTGTTGGACAGGGCGACCAGGCGCGCGATGAGCACGAGCGCACATTGGTCGACTTCGCGGACGTGGCCGGCGCGAGCTTCACGGAAGAAGAGCGCGGGCTGATGAAAGCGTCGCTCTACATATCGAACTGGGAAGTGATGCTGAACTCGTCGGCGCAGACGGCCCGCAGCCAGGCAAACTCGAAGGTGCTTCCCGCGACTGTTCGCGACAACGCTCCCGACTTCGCCGGTGACACGGTTCTTGGCGCACGTGTCGTCTTCCCGACCGAACCGCACAACGCATGGGCTCTGATCCGCCCGCCGTTCGAAATCCAGGCGTACGCCGACCGGACCGAAGTCGACGGTGCCGGCAATGTCGTCCCGGTGCAGGGCAACGATATTCGGCGCGGAGACAAGTTTGAGGACGGATTTGGCGTCATCAAAAACGTCGGTACGATCAAGCAGATCGGTCTGAACGTGTACGGACTGAACTTTCCGCACTCGATCAGCGTGATCCTGCAGGACGAGCGCAACCGCCAACACGAAGTCTTCATGGGAAACATGCAGTTTGACGGCTGGCGACGACTGGTCTGGGACAACCCGAACTACATCGCCGACGTACGCGACCGGGAACTGCGGACGTTCCCGCTCTATCCGCAGCTCCAGCCGATGATGAAGCTGATCGGCTTCCGCGTCTATCGTGATGCGGCGCACGTAGGCGGCGATTTCATTACCTACATCCGCGACGTCGCGCTCGTGTACGACCGTGCTCGCCTTGAGCTGCAGGAAGCGATCGACCACGATCAGCTCTGGGGCATCCTGGATCAGCGCGAAAGCGATCGGCGCCGCGTCGAGCTTCAGAGACTCGGCAACCAGCAGGTGCTTCGATTCATCGAGCGTCAGCTGCAGGCTGATCCTGAACTCGATCTGAGGAACCGCTGAGCGCGGCCTTCCAGAAGTGGTAGAGAAGCCCGGGCGAAAGCCCGGGTTTTTTTGCGCTTGACCGGTCGCGCGCCATCGGGGCAGGTTCCCGCAGTCTCAGATCGGTTGCGGTTACAGTGAGAATCCGACTCCGGTCGTCAGGCGCAGGAGAAATGTGTCGCCGCGCGACGCGCCGAGCAGTTCCCCGGTCCCGAAGAGGAAGATCGCGCTCTCAAGGTCGACGTGCGCGCTCCACCGGTCGAACAGCTCTGCCGACACCGCGGTACCGACGACCAGCGCTCCGAAGCCGTGCTCGATCTGCGTGCCCGTTGCCGGATCGCCGAACACGCGCGCGCCGGACTGGTACGCGAAGTCGATCGTAACGCGGTACGGTGTGTTCTTCTGGAACACGCGCGTCTCAAGCCCGTACGCGAGCAGCTGATCGACGTTTTCACCGCCGTCAGCGGCCCGGTAGGAGAAGCGCCGCGATCGAACGTAGAAGGTCGGAATTGCGTTCGGTACGTAGAACCCGAGCGACAACTCGCTCTGTTCCTGGATGTAGTCGCCGGGCACGACAAGGCGACCGCTGAGACTCGTATCTGACCGAAGCGTCGCAATGGCAATGCCGGGCGCGAAGAGCGTTACCGTCGTCGAGAGACCCGACTTCAGGAATGACCCTCCGCCGTTGAGTATCCCGAAGAACGGCCCGACCG
>RECL01000341.1 GCA_007694025.1 Spirochaetaceae bacterium | reverse complement strand
CGAATCGAGGTCATCCTCGTCGAAGTCGATGTCAAGGTCTTCTACTTCGTCGTCGACCTCGTCGACTTCGTCGTCGTCGATGCTGAGCGCAATCTCGCCTGTGCCGATCGCGAACGGATCGTCCTCATCGGGCTCGGTATCAAGAGAGGGGAGTTCATCGTCGTCGGGCAGCTGATCCTCGGTCAGATCGGCTAGCGCGAACGAGTCATCTTCTGCTTCACCCTCCACAACATCTTCAGGACCCGCCTTGACCCACACCCCATACTGCTCGAGTTCGTTGTCGTCAGCGGCGCGCTGTTCGTTGGTGGTGTTATGATCCTCGCGTCCTGCCATTCCCTTCTCCTGGGTGAAAGTCCTCGCTCTACTCTATCGGCAGTCTATAGGCGGGTTTTGACACAATTATAAGAGTATCGTCGCATACCAGGGCTGTCAATAATGCCTCAAGGCGGCAGGCTCGGCCGCCGCTACTAAGAGCGTGAAGGTCAGCCTCGCACTTCCATTGCTTGTCGGCGCCGTCGTGTATCTGACGGGATCGATGGCCTTCGGCGCGTACTCGGGTGAACAGTACGCCGCGGTGGAAGCGCACGTGGCGAAGCTGCGCGACAATGTCGAAGAACTTGAGCGACTCCAGTCGGCGCTCCTCGAGGAGGCGGAGATGTACCGGCGGAGTCCCGATGCGTTGGTGCTCGCCGCGCGGTCTCTTGGGTACGTCGAAGAAGGCGATCGTGTCATCCGCGTCAGCGGCACGCAACGGCCGCCGCAGACAAGGAGTCCGGGCAGGATTGTGCGACGTACCGACTCGTCGAGCGATCCACGACCCTACCTGCGCGCGGCGGCGCTGATCGCCATGCTGGCTACAATAGCGTTCGAGCTGTCGCGCGGTAGTGCGAACGATCAGAAAACTCTGCGCGCCTCGAAGTAGTACCGTTTTTCCTCGGCCTCCCCGAGCGAGAACGCCTTCCGCGGCAATACTCCGTCATTCGCGACCGTCGTGAACAGCAGTCGCTCGTCGAAGGCGGGCAGCAGCAGCGCGACGCCTTGATCCCTGCCGAGCGCTGTCGCGGTTTCCGACCCATGGATATAGTCCACATCGATGCCGTCGATCTGGTCGAGCGCCTCCTGGAGCGCCGTCACAGCGAGCTGCTGCTCATTGTGCAGCACGAACACGCCCTGCCGGTTGCGGGCGACGAACCCTATCGTGGTGGGGTTGTCGTGGATGTCCTCCATCATCTGGTCAGCACCGCACTCGCGTACCGTGGCATCCATCGCCTGCGCGAGCGCGGCGATCCACGCGTCAAGGTCGCTGATCGCCGAGCGGACATGCCGATGGATCGGCTCGAACCGAAGGCCAGGATCGTATACGTTCACGAGTTCAACGAGCGCGTACCGCCCTGGGTGTCCCGACGTGTCGCCGGTCAACGATCGCTTGGTCTGCTCCCAGACCTGCTTCGCGGTCGCAAGGCTGTGATTCCCGTCGCCGACAGCGAACAGAAACGAAGTCTCACGGGCTCCGCCCGAATGGAGCGCGTCGAGCGATCGCGCAACGTGCGCCTGCTCATCGGGTCCGAGCTGGTAGCCGCTGACGGTACCGCCGTCGAGCATCAGTTCGGCCGAGTAGAGTTCGGGCAGCGACGCGTGGTCGAGGCCGCAGAACAGCGAATCGTCGGGATCGTCGATGAGGACGAGCACGTGCGGGAGTTCGAGTGGGGCGCCCGAACGAACGCGGACTCGCGGCGGGAGTCGGTCGACGATCGTTGCCTCCGACGCCCTGATAAGCGCGCGCGCGCCGGGGCGGTAGTCGTACCGGTCCAGGTCGAGTGCTACCAGGAGTCCCCGACGCCTGGCAACGTGCGGGGTCGACCGATGCGTAAGTACCATCGACTGAAGCGGCGCGCGGAACACACCGGTCGACAGATAGTCGTGCATGGTCTGTTGGATACGCTCGATGCGAGAGTCGGCGTCGCCATCATTGAGATAGACCTCCGGGAAGATCATACGCAGCGTGCTCGGCGCGTCAGCGACGATCCCGGCGACACGATGCCAGTAATCGGGCTCCGACGTATGCTGATCGCACGCGATGACGGCCCACTTCGTCGGATCGACCGCGGCGGCCGGCAGGAGAATTTCGGGGACGGCGACGCCAAGACGTGCCAGAACATCCTCAGTTGCGTGAGTCATGCGCGAATAGTAACCCGTTGCTGGGCTCCGCGCCAGCCCGTGGTTGCCGGGTTCGGCTGCTATCCCGTATGATCGATCGCGATGACGCGCGCGCTCGACCCTTTCGTTCTTGATCTTCGCGGAGTTCCGGTCCGTGCCGAGCGAACAGTCGAACTGGTGCGGCTAGTTTGCGCGCGCGGCTTCGACCCCGCGATCGACTGGGCCGGAAGGTTTCCGTGGGGGGTCGACGGCCGCGTCTCGAGCGACGCGTACCCCCAAGAGGTGGTCGCAGCGATCGACCGGCAGGCGCGCGATCGTGGACGCGCGCTGCTGATAGTGATGCGCGACCCGATCCCCGTCGGATACTCGGCGCGCGTGTCGTACCGAACCGTCTGGAAGAGCTCGAACGGATCTGACTCGACTCTGTCACGGTTGGTCGCAAAGCTGCAGTCGGACCTCATAGACGACGCGGCAGGGCTGATGCCGACGCTTGCGGGGATCGTCGCGGTCGCCCGGTCGCAGCAGCGAGATTCGGCCCCGGATCCGCGTATGCGGGCGTGGGAGAGCCTGCGCGACGCGTGCGCCGCATCGCAGTTGAGCTTCATCTGCGCCGATCCGGGTTTGAGAACCGCGCCGGACTTCCGGGACGATGAAGACTTCGTCGGCGGGATCGAAGAGCGAGTCGTGCTGCAGGGCTTGGTCGACGGTGTCCACATCGTTGAGGCGCACCGGGCGCTTCGTGCGTGGCGGTCCGACGCATGGCAGCTGGTGGGCCGCCTGCATGAAGCGGTTACCGATGCGACGTGCTCGCCGACGGCAGCCGACGATCGGCTCGTCGATTCGGTGACTCGGCTTCGACTGCACGTACGAGCGTTTCCGCCGCTGGTGCGCGACGTCGACGTCGCGTACCGCAGAGTCGCGGATTCCGATGCGGTTCGCGGTCATCTGCGCCGCGTGATCGCGCCGGTGCGCGAGCAGTTGTCCACGCTCGCTGCGCGTGTGAGCGTCGTCCGTAGCGCGCGCTAAGGCTCGGACACCGGACGCCTGATCAGGAAACCCGGTTCGATCGGCGCGTCGGTATGGAGCGAACCGCGGTCGTGGTGCGTGAGCCTGGTCGTCACCGCGCCGTCGCAGTCGCGCAACTCGCTGCCGTCGAGCGAGATCGACGGTAGGTCGGGTCCGATCGCTTCGAGTCGATCGCCGACGGTAATCGCGTTCTTCACGTCGACGCTGAACCCGCCGTCGGGAGTCGGGTCTCCAACGCGGGCGACGTAGCGGTAGCGCTGGTGGTATGTCGCGGACGCCGGCGCGGTCTCGCGCGGATCGCCGAAGTAGAAGCCGGTCGAAAACTCCCGGTGGCTCACGGTGTAGAGGTCGCGGATGAACGCATCGACCGATTCGCGCGACGCGCCGTCGCGCAGCCGGTCGATCTCCTTGCGGTACGCGCGCGTTACGACCGCCACGTAGTAGTCCGATTTCATGCGGCCTTCGATCTTCAGCGCGTCTACGCCCGCGTCA
>RECL01000243.1 GCA_007694025.1 Spirochaetaceae bacterium | reverse complement strand
GACACGGGCAACCCGGTCGGGAACGCGATCGTCTGGCAGGACGAGCGCGGCACGCAGCTGTGTGACGCGATGCGCGGTGCCGGCCTGGAGCCGGAGATCCACCGGCGCACCGGCCTCATACTCGACACCTACTTTTCGGCGAGCAAGGTCGCGTGGCTATTGGAACACGACGCACAGGCCGCACGGATATCGCGCGCGGGGCGTCTGGCCGTCGGGACGATCGACGCGTGGTTGATCTGGAATCTGACCGATCGCGCGGTATTCGCGACCGATCCGACGAACGCGTGCAGGACGCTGCTGTTCAACGTGCACTCGCTCATCTGGGACGTCGAACTGCTGCGCGCGTTCGGTCTGACCGACGGCGATGATCCGCGGATTCGCCTTCCAGAGGTCCGGGCGTCGTCGGACACGTTTGGTTCGATCCGCGTCGATGGCGTCGACGGCGAGCTTCCGATCATCGGCGTGTGCGGCGATTCGCACGCGGCGCTCTTCGGACAGGGCGCGTTCGACGCCGGTGAGTGCAAGACCACCTTCGGGACCGGCAGTTCCTTGATGCTGAACATCGGGCGCGCGCCGCTCGCCCCGCCTGCGGGCGTTGTGCTGTCGATAGGCTGGAGCGCGGACGACGGCGTGACCTACGTGTTCGAGGGAAACATCCATTCTACCGGCGACACGGTGAAGTGGGTCCGCGACAATCTGGGGCTCTTCCGGTCGCACGAAGAGGCCGAGGCGCGCGCCGCGGCGCTCTCCGATAACGGCGGCGTCTACCTGGTCCCGGCGTTCGCCGGGCTTGGCGCGCCGCACTGGGCGCACGGGATTCGCGCGACGATCCGCGGACTGTCGCGCTCATCGACGGCCGACCACGTGATCAGGGCCGCGATCGAAAGCATCGCGTTCCAGGTCGACGACCTGGTGTCGAGGATGAACGAAAACACCGCGGTGCGCATGCGGGACCTCCGCGTCGACGGCGGCCCGACGCGCGACCGCTTCCTGATGCAGTTCCTGGCCGACATCGTCGACACCCCGGTTCGCGTCGCGTCGGCCGAAGAGATCTCCGCGCGAGGCGTCGCGTTCTTCGCCGGGCTTGCGACCGGGGTCTACCGCGACCGCGCCCACCTGCGCGACCTGTCGCAGTTCGCCGACTCGTACACTCCCGCGATTACGGCGCATGCACGCGAATCGCTGCGCACCGGATGGCGACGCGCGATCGACAGCGTCCTGCGCGATTCGTAGTACAAGCCGGGTGACACAGAACCGCTCGATCGGTGTTCGAGCGGTATGCAACGCGTCACCATCGTCGGGGCCGGCGTCGCCGGCCTGTCGGCGGGAATCTACGCCGCCCGTAACGGCTTCCAGACCACGATCATCGAGCAGCACCGTGTCCCCGGCGGCCTGTGTACCGGTTGGAACCGGACGATCCGTGGCAATCGCTACACCGTCGAAGGCTGCATGCACTACGTGCTCGGGCTCACGAAGGGTGCCTTCCGCACGATGTGGGACGAGCTGGGGATCGATCGCAACGTAGAGCCGGTCACCGAGCTGTTCACGATCGGCCGTGCGCCGCAGCGGCGCACAATCCACGGCAGGACGGCAGGACCGAGACGACGCGGCGATGAATCGATTTCGGTCTGCGCGGATGCGCGCGAGATCGGGCGTCGGATGCTCGATCGCTCTCCGGCAGACCGCCGCGCGATCGAACGACTCGTCCGCGATATCGAGCTGTTCGCCGGTTACGACCTTCCGGTAGACACGCCAGCGGAGATCGCGCCGTTCAGACGAATCACAACGCTCGTGTCGCGCCTGGGCGCAGCGTACGGAGCGTTCCTCGCACGCTTCGCCGCGACCCGACTCACGTCGACGCGCTCGTACGCGCGGCGTTTTCGAGATCCACTCCTGCGGTGGTGTGTCGCGCGGATGGGCGGATACCCCGACTACCCTGCCGCGTGGACGCTGTTCGTGCTGTCACGGTTCCACCGGGGTGAGGCGGGCTTCCCGCACGGAGGGTCGCTCGGGCTCGGCTACGACATGGAAGAACAGTTTCTCAGGCTCGGCGGAACAATCCGCTACGGCGCGGCCGTGCGCGGGCTGGAATCACAGAAAGGGCGAGTGACCGGAGTCGTACTGGCCGACGGCAGCGTCGTCAACAGCGACGCGGTCATCTGCGCCGGTGACCTGGCGACCGCGACGCGCTGGGCGGCGGAGGCCGGGATCGGCGTCGGGGCTCAGCAGCGGATGGTTCGCAGGCTCAGCCCGGCGACCGCGGTTGCACAGGTGTCGCTCGCTGTTCGTCGCGTCGCGTCGCCCGCTGAACCGGTTGAGCCCACCAGGCATCGCAGCAGGGTCATCTACCCGTCCGGCAGCGACGGTGGGGCCTTGTGCGGGCCTCAGGTCAGCCGAATCGTGCTTCGCGACTACGGGGCCGACCCGATCGCGGCGCCAGACGGGTCGAACCTGATCACGTGCCAGTTCGAGACCGACTTCGCACGGTGGTCCGACCTTGGTCGCAAGAGCTCGCGCTACCGGACGGCAAAGGAGGCGCTGGCCGAGCGCGCGGTCGACCTGGTACGCGCGGTGTGGCCCGATCTGATCGGGCCGACGACGGTCGTCGACGTGTCGACACCGCTTACGACCGAACGTTATACAGCAAACACAGGCGGTAGCGTCCAGGGGTTCAGGCCCGACCGACGCGGGTTCGCGTACGCGGCGCAATATCGGGCACGGCACGGAAGCGGGCTCTACTTCGCCGGGCATTGGCTGTGCCCCGGTGGCGGGATCCATCGCGCGGCGCAGAGCGGACGCTACGCGGTGAGACTCCTCTGCCGCGATACTGGAGCGCGGCCCGCTACATCACAAGCCGGACGGTCGTCCCGCCGTTCGACTCGAGTTCGAGTGCCCAGCCTTCCGCTTCGACGATAGTCTCCATCAGACGCGTGCCGAACCCGTCGGTCTCTACCGACGGGGGAAGCCCAACGCCGTTGTCGGCAATCTCAAGGACCTTCGAGCCGTGCTCGAACCGGGTCCGAACCACGACTCGTGGATCGGCGATTCCCGTGAACGCGTGTTTCATCGTGTTCGTCAGCGCTTCGTTGAGAACGAGTCCGCAGTGGAGCAGTTGATCGCGCGACAGGTCGAGGTCTCCGACTTCATTCACGACGGCGACCCGGGTGCTCCCGTTGGAAAACGCGTCGCGAACCGAGTCGATGATCCCCTGCACGTAGTACTGGAACGACTCAGCGTCGGCCGGGCGGTAGAGCCGCTCGTGCGACAGGCTCAGCGCGCGAATCCGCAGCATCAGATCCGACAGGAAACCGCGCAGCGTGTCGTCGTTTGACTCGTCGCGCTGGAGGCTTACGAGCGAACTCAGCAGCTGCAGATCGTTCTTCACGTGGTGATGAGACTCACGGACCAGGAGTTCGTTCGCCTGCGCTCGATCCCGGTACTTATCGCGACTACCCACCAGATCGCGGAGCGCGGGCAGCAGGAGCAGGAGACCGGTGAACAGCGCGAGCGATATCACGAGGGCGATGATCTCGGGTCCCACGGGTGCCTGGGCGGTAGTACCCGCACCGATCAGGTGGACGAGCGACGTAATCCGCCTGATCGTCATAAGCACGATCGCGACGACGATCAGTCCCCACGCAACGGTGAATCCCGATCGATGAATCAACACGATCGCCATCACCGC
>RECL01000257.1 GCA_007694025.1 Spirochaetaceae bacterium | reverse complement strand
CCTTCGTCGTCTGGAACGAGATCGAGTAGGTTGATGGTGCCATGGAAACTCCTTGAGTTCTAAGGATACCGCCGGGGGTGCTGCATGGCTATCTGTGCGCCGTCAGGACCAGCGATGCCGGCGGCCGCGCCCCACGCGATGTCGGCAGCACCGATCGCGTCCGATCCAAGCAACGGCGCGGCGATCAGCGATAGCGCGACACCGGCGATCTGCGAAAAGACCAGTACCGACGACAGCGGATTGCGCCGCGACGCAAGCCCGCCGGCGAAATCGGCGGTCCCGAACATGATCGCCGACAGCGCGGCAAGCGCAATCCCCACAGGTCTACTCGGCGGGCTACGACCGCACGGTCAGCCCGCGTGCTTGACGGTGATGGACCACTTCCCTTTGCCCTCGCGGTTGACGCCCAGGACTTCGTGCCCGTCGAGCGACAGCCCCTTCGGGACGTTCCCGGCGCTTTCATTGTTGTCGACCGTTATCCGAAGCACCTGTCCTGCGACCAGATCTTCGAGCGCCAGCTTGCTCTTCACGAGCGTGTAGGGGCAGACCTCTCCGGAGAGGTCGAGTTCCGAATCGAACGTGTCTTCAGCCATGTGTTCTCCCTAAGCAGACGCGGGTTTGGCCCCGGCCTGGCTCCGCGTGATCCTGAATACAAGCCATGTCATCGCCCAGACTCCCAGCATCGTCGCGGCGGTCGCCCAGATACTGCCAATCGACAGGACACTCATGCCAGTCACGCCGTGACCGATGTTGCATCCGCCGGCCAGGTTGGCGCCCCATCCCATCAGGATCCCGCCGCCCAGGTTTTGCAGCAGGCGCCCAGCGCTCGGCACGCGAAGCGACAGGTCGCCACCTCTCCACGCCGCCGCGAATGCACCAGGAACCAGCCCGATAAGAAACCAGGCGGTCCAGTTGATGCCGCCGGTCTCACCGTTCACCAACCAGCCGGCGATCGCGTTCGTCGGCTGCACGATGCTCAGTCCGTAGTCTCGATACTCGAGCGACGAGAAGTACCATCCGCCGATCGCGACGACGCCGATCACGATCCCGGTGACCCACCACGGCCAGCCGATCGTGAACGTCTGCTTCGGCGCGCGCAGCAGGAAGATCGCGATCGCGATGACGACCACCCCGGCGATGATCCACCGCAACCCGAATCCCGGGAAGAACCCGGAAGCGAATATCGTCGGCAGATTGTAGAGCGACGCCTCTTCTCCTGCGATCAGGATCTCGTGACCAAGCGCCCAGCTGCGTAGCGGCCGCAGGATTCCCTGCGTCATCATCAGTCCACCCGCAGCGAAACCTAGTAGCGCAACCAGCGACCCGGTCATGCCCTTGCTCGTTCGGTAGTAGGTGCCCGACACGCATCCTCCCGCGAGCACCATTCCGATCCCGAACACTACTCCGCCGATCAGTCCTGCCAGAACCGAAAACGGCGCGCGCGCCGGAAAGATCAGACCGAGCTGCTCCAGCAGCAGCAGCGCCGGGATGTTGATCGCGAGCACAAGGAGCCACGCGCGCACGATGCTGTGATCCTTCTCGTAGGCGATGCTCCGGAATGCCGAGTGCATGCAGAACCCGCCCCGCTGGAGCGCGTACCCTCCGACGAACCCGGTAACCAGCCCCGTGATGATGCTTGTCATGCGCTCGTCCTCAGAAGCACGCGAACCCCCCGCCCGGGCGGAGCGTCACGATCGTCGCTGCGACGTCCACACCCGGTTCGGCGAAGCCCGCCGGAAACTCGACAATGCCCTGATCACCCGTGATGTCGGTGAGGATCACCGGCGAACCGGCACCGAACGGCGAGCTGTGCGAAAGGCCGTGGAGTCGACCGCTCTCCTCTCTGAAGATAGCGGTGAGCCGGAACGGGAGGTCGATCCGCGACTGCTCTCGCAGGCGACCCGTCTCAGCGACGACGATCGATCCGCCATCGGCGGTGAGTGCGAAGAACTGCCGCGACGACGGGTGGAAGACGCCGCCGCTGAAGCTGCCGTCCAGATAGCCGGTCGCCTGACCGCGCGTCTCATCGACGAGCGCGAGCCGCCGTTCGGAGACGCCGACCAGGAACCGGAAGTTCGGGCTGATATGCCAGTCGTACGGGCCACCGTCGACGCGTACCGTCTGAACCGCGTCTCCCGATGCGGTCAGCGCGAAGACCAGGTCGGCTCCGCGGCTCCCGTAGACGCGCGTCGCGCGGCGGTTGAACGCGATCGCCCCCGCGCCAAGCGATGGCGCCGTGCGGCCCGCTCCGGTGATCCGCCCCTGCCGATGCGGGAGCTCTATCCACCGCGTTCCGCCGGTATTCGCCAGGATCGTTTCACCCATGCTGCTGAAGCTGATCGTCTGCGTCCCGGCCGGCAGTTCGACCGACCAGACCGGTGCGTGCGATTCGGCGTCGACCACGACCGCGCGGGCGTCGTCGGCGAACACGAAGAAGACGTACTTCCCTCCCGGCGTCGGCACGATCAGAGGTGTCGCGATGTTCGCCCGATCACGCCCGGCGGCCGGATCGTAGTCGGCGGTTGCCAGGCGGCCGGTCTCGACAACCGACCCGTCGCGCGGGTCCACGACGGCGAAGCGGTCGCCGGCCGCCGCGTAGATCCAGTCCGACTGCGCGAACGCGGCCGCACCGATCACCAGCATCAGGAGCGCGACTACCGTTCGCGAACCGCGCCCTCTGCGTCTCATCGTACCACTGTGCATCCCATACCCCACTAAGTCAGTTGATTTACTGCTATATAAGATACGCGATACCACTCCGGGTGGCAAGCGCCGGCCGTGGCCGGGTCGGCCGCCGCAGGTCTACATCGCTTCGATCAATGCGTCGGCGAACTCGCTCGTCTTCAGGAGCGTTGCGCCGTCCATCAGCCGGTGGAAGTCGTACGTGACGCGCTTCGACGCGATGACCGTGTCCATCGCAGACTCGATCCGGTCGGCCGCCTCGTTCCAGCCCATGTGTCTGAGCATCATCACGCCCGACAGGATCACCGACGACGGGTTGACCTTGTCCTGGTCGGCGTACTTGGGCGCGGTACCGTGCGTCGCCTCGAAGACCGCGTGGCCGCTCTCATAGTTTATGTTCGCGCCCGGAGCGATTCCGATCCCGCCGACCTGCGCGGCGAGCGCGTCGGAGATGTAGTCGCCGTTGAGGTTGAGCGTCGCGACCACCTCGTACTCGTCGGGTCGCGTCAGGATCTGCTGGAGCATCGCGTCGGCGATCACGTCCTTGATCACGATCTGTCGCCCGGTCTTCGGGTTCTTGAAGCTCATCCACGGACCGCCGTCGAGCTCTTTCGCGCCGAACTCGTCCTTCGCGATCTGGTAGCCCCAGCTGCGGAACGCGCCTTCGGTGAACTTCATGATGTTGCCCTTGTGCACCAGCGTCACCGACGCGCGGTCCTGGTCGATCGCGTGCTCGATCGCCGCGCGCACCAGCCGCGCGGTGCCCTCCTGTGATACCGGCTTGATGCCGATGCCGGAGGTGTCCGGGAAGCGGATCTTCGCGAAGCGCTCGGGGAACGACTCCTGAAAGAGCTTCAGGAAGCGCGCGGTCTCGTCCTTGCCGTGCTCGAACTCGATTCCGGCGTAGATGTCCTCCGTGTTTTCGCGGTAGATCACCATATCGATCAGCTCGGGGTGCTTGACCGGAGAGGGGACGCCGGTGAAGTAGCGGACCGGGCGGACGCACGCGTAGAGGTCGAGCTTCT
>RECL01000229.1 GCA_007694025.1 Spirochaetaceae bacterium | reverse complement strand
GACTTCGTCACGCGCGTGAACTACACGGGCATGTTCCTCTGCGCGAAGCACGCCGCGCGCACCATGGCCGCGCAGAACGCGGCCGCGCCGGCCGACCGGCTGACCGACATCGTACAGATCAACTCGAAGAGTGGGCTCGAAGGGAGCAACAAGAACGGCGCGTACTCAGGGAGCAAGTTCGGCGGCGTCGGGCTCGTCCAGAGCTTCGCGCTCGAACTCGTCGCCGACCGGATCAAGGTCAACGCGATCTGCCCGGGCAACTTCCTGGACGGGCCGCTCTGGTCTGATCCCGACCGGGGCCTGTTCGTGCAGTACCTTCGCGCCGGGAAGGTTCCCGGTGCCACGACGATAGCCGATGTCCGCAGCTTCTACGAGGCGAAGGTTCCGCTCGGCCGCGGCTGCACCGGAGACGACGTGTTCCGGGCGCTCCTTTACGTCGTAGAGCAGCAGTACGAGACCGGCCAGGCCGTCCCCGTCACCGGCGGGCAGAACATGCTGTCGTAGCGCGCGCGGTTACGACGCCGGTCGATCGCACCGGCGCCGGGATGTCAACCGGCGCCGGGATGTCAACCGGCGCCGCGCGGGCGGCGCCGCGTCGTCCGCAGCCCCTACACCGCGATGTCCGGCGCGTTCGCGAGGACGTACTTTTCGGCCTCTTCGCTCCACAGGTTGTTGTTCTTCGCGCAGATCTCGGCGAGGTTCGCGTAGAACGGCTCGCTCTTTCCGCGCTCGGCGAAGTCGTCGATCGCGACGAGCGGTAGCTCCTTGTTCGTGTAGATCAGCTTCTTGCCGCCCGGGATGTCGGGAAGGCGGAGCGTCGTGTCGATCACCGCGTTCAACCCGCCGACGTGCGTGATCATCGCGACCGGGTTGACGATTCCGCGACTCATCAGGTCGAGCGCTTCCTTGATATCGTCGGTGTTGCCGCCCGAGGTGCCAACGACGTGGTGCGCCTCGTAGTGGACGTTGTAGAAGTTGAAGTTCGCGCTGAACGACTCGTCGGTCGGCCCGGCGAAGAAGTTGAGGCAGCCGTCCATGCCCAACAGCGCGTCGCCCTGCTCGACCACCGGCTTCACCGGTGCGAAGACGAAGACGTCATCGAAGCCCTTGCCGCCGTTGATCGCCTTGATCCCGGCGACCGGGTCGGGCATCTCGCGCGTGTTCACGTAGTGGAGCTCGACGCCGTGCTCTCGCGCGTGCTCGACCGTGTAGATCGACGCTGCGCGGTCGATCCGCGCCTGGTCGATGTCGGTCACAACCAGGAGCCGAGGCTTGCGCGGGTTGTGGATCGCGTAGTCGATCGCGCCGAGCCCCATCGGACCGACGCCCGCGAGGAGCGCCATCGTGCCGCGCTCGACGATGCCCATAGCGTGGTCGTAGCTACCCTGCTTCGTGTGGTACTGCGCGTGAAAGGCCCCCGCGATGCAGCTGACCGGCTCGGAGAGCGAGCCCATGAAGTAGGCGCTGCCTTCGTACGGGAGCAGGCACCCCTGTTCCATCACCTCTTTGGGGATGATGATGTAGGTCGCGTCGCCGCCGATGTGCTCGTAGGTGTAGCCCGGTGCGCTCAGGATGCCGACGGGCCCTCCCTCGTAGAAGAGCGCGGGCTGAATCCCGAACCGCGCGCCCTCCTTGAACCGCCCCTTCCACTTCGCGCCCACCTCGACGAGCTCGCCGCAGAACTCGTGGCCGATCATGACCGGGTTCTGCGCGATGTCGGCCGGGACGCGCTTGTGGTCGCTTCCCTGCTTCGCCGCCTTGTAGCTCGACATGCAGATGCTGTCGCTGACGATGTGCGCGAGGATTTCGTCGTCGTTGATCTTCGGCAGCTCGAAGGACTCCAGGCGGAGGTCCCCCTTGCCGTACATGCGAATCGCTGTTGTCTTCATCGGTACTCCTTCTCCAGCGCCTACACGCCGGCCTTGTATCGCTCTACGAGCGAGCTGGTAGTCTGTTCGGTCGTCACGACGTGGCCCGGCAGCGGCAGCAGCCGCTCGTGCAGCGCGTCGATGATCCACTCTTTCTGCGGGAAGAACTCGGGTTCGAGCTCGACCGCGGGGGTGATCCAGTTGCGGCTGCCGACGACTACCGGCGGCCCGTCGAGCTCGTCGAAGGCAACCTGCGTGATCTGCGACGCGATGTTGTGGAGGAAGCTCCCGCGCTCGCACGCGTCGGACGCGAGCAGAAGCTTTCCTGTCTTCGCGACGCTGTCGACGATCGGGGTCACGTCGAGCGGGTTGAGGAAGCGCGCGTCGATCACCTCCACGCTCACCCCGTAGGTCGCCTCAAGCTCCTTTGCCGCTTCGAGCGCGACGTAGAGCGTCGCTCCCACTGTGACGATCGTCACGTCGGTGCCTTCGCGCTTGACGTCGGGCATGCCTTCGGGGATTTCGTAATACTCGGTCGGGACTCCGCCGGGGTGGAACTCTTCGCCGATGTCGTAGAGCCGCTGGCTCTCGAAGAAGATCACCGGATCGGTCCCGCGCAGCGCCAGATTGAGCATCCCCTTCGCGTCGTACGGCGTCGCGGGGAACATGACTTTGAGTCCCGGTATGTGCGCGACCAGGCTCGACCAGTCCTGACTGTGCTGCGCGCCGTACTTGCTGCCGACGCTCACGCGCACGACGAGCGGCATCGTGAGGACTCCCGCGCTCATGCTCTGCCACTTGGCCGCCTGGTTGAAGATTTCATCGCCCGCGCGTCCCATGAAGTCGCAGTACATGAGCTCCACCAGAGCGCGCCCACCGGAGAGCGCGTACCCGACGCCCGCGCCGACGATAGCGCCCTCGCTGATCGACGAGTTGAACAGCCGGTGATAGGGGAGCGCTTCGGTGAGGCCGCGGTATACGGCGAACGCGCCGCCCCAGTCGCGGTTCTCTTCGCCCCACGCGGCGAGCGTCGGGTCTTCGTAGAAGCGGTGGATGACCGCCTCGAACAGCGCGTCGCGGTACGCGGTGACTTTCATCTTGGAAAGCGGCTTTCCATCGTCGTCGAACGCGCTCCTGCTCTTGCGGGCTATCTGTTCGACGCGCGGATTCTCTTCAAGCGGCAGCAGCACCTCCGGCTCGCGATCGTCCATGCGGTCGGTCGGCGTATTGCTGAACATCACCTCGCCGATGAAGCTGCCCGGAGCGTGCGGCGAGAGCTCGGGGTCGATCGCAAGACGGAGCGCGCGCTCGATCTTCGACGCGACGCGCTCCTTCATCGCGGTGAGCTCGGCGTCGTCGATGACGCCCGCCTTGATGAGGCGATCGGCAAAGCTGACCAGAGCGTCGGCCTGCTCCCACATCCCGATCTCGTCCTTGGTTCGGTACGACGATGCGTCCGACGGAGAGTGGCCGCTGATCCGGTAGGTGATCGTGTCCAGAAGCACCGGGCCTTCACCGGCCAGGAGCAGCTTCTTCTTGCGCTCGATCGCGTCGGCGACCGCGAGCGGGTTGTACCCGTCGACGCGCTCGGCGTGCATCATCTGCGGGTTCACGCCGGCTCCGGCGCGCGCAAGGATGTCGAAACCCATCGTCTCGCCGAAGGTCTGGCCGCCCATCCCGTAGAAGTTGTTGACGAAGTTGAAGAGGATCGGGGGCGCACCACCGACGTCCTTCGCCCAGAGCGTGCGGTACTGCTCCATCGCGGAGAGCATCATCGCTTCCCATACCGGACCACACCCCATCGACGCGTCGCCGATGTTCGCGATCACGATCCCCGGTTTGCGGTTGATTCG
>RECL01000400.1 GCA_007694025.1 Spirochaetaceae bacterium | reverse complement strand
TCTACGTGAACGGACGCCGCGTGCACGAAGGACCTCCGAAGAGCCACCCGTTCATGACGTATTACGACCAGGTTCCGGTCGGAGCTATGCTGGAGCCGGGCGATAACGTGATTTGCGCGATCGTGAACCACGTCGGGTACGACGATGACAGCCGCGGAGGCTTCCTGGCCGAGCTGATCGACGCGGATGGCACGGCGCTGGCAGCGACCGGCCCCGCGTGGCGCGCAATCCGGTCTCCGGCGTGGCGACAGGACAGCTTCTTCTGCTTCTTCAACCGCGTCGTTCCGTATCAGGAACACTTCGACGCGCGCAGGCTCCCTGTCGACTGGCTCCTCCCCCGCTTCGACGACTCGCGATGGGAGGAGGCGACGGTCATCTCGCACCGTGGACGAACCCGCCCTCCGCAGGTGCCGCCTTGGACGCGGCTGATTCCCAGAGACATCCCGATCATGACCGAGCAGCCGCTTCGCGCCGAACGCGTCGCGGGAACCGGTGAGTCGACCTCAGCGATGAACCGGATGCGGGGCGGAGACCTGTCGATAAGCCTGTCGCAACCGGGGGTTCCGATCGCGCGCGCAGCGATCGACGATCCCGATGCGATCTGCGCTGAAGAGCGCCCGACGGTCTTCGCGTGCAGTACTGCGCACCGTAGCGATCCAGGTACCCCGATCATGGAGCCGTGGATCGTGCTCGACTTCGGACGGATCATCAACGCGTACGCT
Organism: Spirochaetaceae bacterium; assembly: GCA_007694025.1. GTDB lineage: Bacteria > Spirochaetota > Spirochaetia > DSM-27196 > SLST01 > SLST01. Next base: position 3,025 of record RECL01000400.1, on the reverse strand, counting down.
GAGATCGACGTGGACGGACCGGCCGGCGCGACGTTGGAGATTGGCTACGCGGAACGGCTGACCGACGGCCAGTTCAACAACGTGATCGAAGGGCAGTTCGCCGACGGGTACACGCTTCGCGAAGGCGCGCAGAGCTGGCGAAGCTTCGCGTGGAAGTCGTTCCGGTACGTCAAGATACGCGTCAAGAATGCGTTCGCGCCGCTGATCCTCAGAGACTTTCGCGCGATCGAATCGGCCTACCCGTTCGACGACGTCGGCTCCTTTGAGACACCGGACCGGCAGCTTCAGTCGGTCTACGATATCTGCCGGGCCACGACGCAGATCGCGTGTAACGAATACATAACCGACACACCGTGGCGCGAGCAGGGGCAGTGGCTCGGTGACGTCGCGGCGGTGACACTCGGGTCGATCTACGCGTGCTTCGGCGATACCGCGCTCGCGCGGAAGTTCCTGATCCAGTCGGCCGCGACGCAGTATCCAACCGGCTTCCTGGGGAACATGACCAACACGTACACCGCCAACTGGTCGGGCGTCCTCCCCGACTTTTCGCTGTGGTGGCTGATGGCGCTTCGCGACTTCTACGTGTACACGGGCGACGAGTCTATCGTCGTCGAGCTCTACCACACGGCTGCCCGGCTGATCACAGCGAACCTTGCGTACCGGCGCGCGGATGGGCTGATCGAAGACGCCCCGTACGAGGTGTTCATCGATTGGGCCAACGTCGACCGGACCGGCGCGTCGGCGGCGTACAATGCGCTACTCTACGGAGCGCTCGTCGCGATGGAGGAGCTCGCCGGAGCGTACGGCGACGAGCGCATGGAGCGCACCTGCCGCGCAGCGACGGAGACGATCCGTACGTCGTTCCGGCACGTATTCTGGGACCCCGATGAGCATCTGTTCGCCGACGCAGTCGACGGGACGCAGGCGACCGGCGCCTTCAGCGAGCAGACGAACGCCGCGGCGATCGAGTTTGGCCTGGCCGACGACGCGCAGCGCGACGCGATCATCGATCGGCTGTGGGCGCGCGGCGACGCGTTCCTGTGCGGCACGAACAACGGCGTCACCGAAGCGAACCCGTTCTTCACCGCGGTGGTGCTCAAGGCGCTCGCGCGCGCGGGTCGCCACGACCTGGCACTCGATGTCATCCGCGACCGGTGGGGAAAGCGGATGGTCGCGCACGGCGCGACGTCTACTTACGAAGAGTGGAGCAGATACGGCAGCTGGCGCAACGGCGACGAACTGGTTCCGATCATGCGGACCGAATCGCACGCGTGGAGCGCGTTCCCTGCACGGTGGCTGCCCGAGTATCTGTGCGGCATCACGATCGTCGAGCCCGGCTGTGCGCAGGTCCGGATCACCGCGGCCGATGTCGACCTGGACTATCGCGCGGTCTTTCCAACCCCGCGCGGAGCGATCACGGTCACGTGCAGCGCGGGAGCTACAACCATCGACACTCCCACCGGGGTCACGGTGATGGAAGGGGGCGGGAATGCTTCGTGAGGTACTGACGCGCGATCTGGTCGCAACGAACCTCAGCGCGCGGTCAAAGAATGAGGTCGTCGACGAGCTTCTGAACATGCTCTGCTCGACCGGCAAGGTTCACGACCGCGCGGTAGCGCTTGGCGACCTGATCGAGAACGAACGACGAACCGCAACGGGTATGCAGCACGGGATCGCAATCCCGCACACGAAGACGGCGGCCGTCGACGAGCTCCTCGCGTGCATCGCGGTGAGCGCCCAGGGCATCGACTTCGGGAGCGTCGATCGCAAGCCGTCAAGGATCTTCATCATGACGCTTTCACCGCTCGACCAGACCGGTCCTCATCTGCGGTTCCTGTCAGAGGTAGGACGCCTGCTCAAGCATCGTAAGGTGCGTGAACGGGTTCTTGCCGCGAAGACGCCCGACGAAGTGTTGCACGCGCTGCTCGATTGAGCGGTCAGCCAAGCAGCACGATCAGCGCGATCGCGACCACCACCGCGAGGCTGACGTAGACCTGCGGGTTCATCCGATGAAGCGCATCCAGATGCCCGAGTCCGGGCGGCACTACGCGCTTCAACCACCGGCGCATCTGTGCGCCGCGCACAGATGCGCCGCGGGATCCCGCGGCTCTTGAGCCGGATCCGACGACCCCTGCAACCAGCCGTCGGCGAAACACGGCCCACAGCCCGACAGAGACGAATAGCGGCGCGACTCCCATCGCCAGCGACTGCACTGAGAAGTAGCGGTGCTCAACGCCCGACGCGACGCCGGGAAACAGGCCCAGCACGATCGACAACAGCGCCAGGACGATCGCGGTTCCCAGTTGCCACGGGTCGCTGCGAGCCGACTCCTCACGCGCTTGTTCAGCGCCGGCCGGTGATGCGTCGGGCCGACGCACGAAAATCAGATAGCTGAACTTGATGAACGACAGCCCGGTCCCGACGCTGGCAATCATCAGCAGATAGGTCGGCACGGTGTAGCCCGCGGCCAGCTTCAGGAGCTCCTTGCTGCCGTATCCGCTCAAGAACGGAGCACCCGCGATCGCCCCCGACCCTACGATCGCGCACACGAACACGACGGGCATGCGACGCCACAATCCGCCGAGTCGGCGAAAGTCCTCGTGCCCGGTCCGGTTCGCGACGAGCGCGACAACAAGAAACAGCAGCGCCTTGTAGACGATGTGATTCGCGGCGTGAAACAGTCCTGCAGTCGCGCCGATCGACCCGGCATCGCCCCCGGCGAGCCCCGCTCCGACGAGCATGAACCCGACCTGGCTGACGATGTGAAACGCGAGCAGCCGCCGCGCGCTCACCTGTTGAAATGCGAAGACGACCGCGACGACCGCGACGATCGCGCCAACGTAGGTCAGCACCGGAATGCCTGCCGGGCTCCACGATACAAGCCGGGCGGCCGTGAGTACTCCCACCTTGGTTGTGAACACCGACAGCACGACGCTCCCGGCCGGGGTCGCACGCGCGTACGAGCTGACCAGCCACCCGTGAAACGGCAGCATCGCGGTCTTCACCAGCACCGCAAGCACGATCG
>RECL01000394.1 GCA_007694025.1 Spirochaetaceae bacterium | reverse complement strand
GGCGCGATCGCGTCCAGGTCGAGCTGTCGGCCCTGAACGCGCAGCGCTCCGTTGGGAAGCGGCCCGGCAACGACAAGCGACGGATCAAGATCGAGGAGCGTGATCGCCACCGGGTCAAAGCTTCGCTGGACGACCGACTCGGCTATCAGCGCGCGGAACTCGACGATCAGACCTCCCGGGAGATCGACGAGCGGATGCGGTCGCCTGAGTCGGACGCTTTCGGTGAAGTCGCGCGTTCGGCCGGCGAGCGCGATCTCTTCGGTGAGGACCTGGACAACATCGGCGACCGCGCTGCTCGGCCCCTCTATCGTCACGGCGGTCGGCAGTACGCGGTAATCGCGAAGCTCGTAACCGGCCGGCGGGAAGCCGGTGATGCTCGGTACGACCTCAACGCTGCGCACGAGCTTCTCAGCGAGCGACACGGTCACGTGAAGCGGCTCGACCGATATCTCGAGCGCGCCGGATTCGAGCGCCGACCCGCGACGCACGATCTCTATCGGCGCGCGGAAGACTCCTTCGGCGGTATGTCGCGTAAAATCGGCGACCGCTGTCAGATCATCCTCCGAAACATTGAAGATCTGCGACTCGTCCCCGCGGATGCGCACGCGAACCCGATTCTGAAACTCCTCTCCGGGAACCAGCGACTCGTCGACGCGAAGCGTGAGTGGGACGCTGAACGTACGTTCGGAGACGCGCGCAAGGTTGTTGAACAGCACAACGACCACTGCAAGTCCGAGCGCGATGATCTTCGCGGGCCAGTTGTCGAGAATCGACTCGACGAGCTTACTCCTGGGTGCCAACCGACTCCTCCTCCACCTCAGCGAGGTCGTCGAGATCCAGGAGCTCCGCGAGTCGGCGACGCGCCTCGTCGATGCCCAGATTGTAGAACAGGTTCGCGTCGTGCGCGAGCGATACCGAGCCCGACTCCTCGGAGACGACGAGCACGACTGCGTCGCTCTCCTCCGCGAGGCCGAGCGCGGCACGGTGCCGCGTACCGAAGCTCCGCCTGATGTCCTGCTGCTCCGACAGCGGCAGGAAGCAGCCGGCAGCGACGAGCTTGCCCTCCTCAATCACCACCGCTCCGTCGTGAAGCGCCGTATCGTGCGAGAAGATCGTCAGCAGCAGCGCCGAACTGACCTGCGCGTCTATTCTTGTTCCGGTCTCGATGATGTTCTTCTGTCCGACATTCCTGACGAACACGATGAGCGCGCCGCGGCGGCGGTACGCAAGCACCTCGGCGGCCCCGACCACCGCATCGAGCTCCTCGAACTTCGACCCGTTGGACAGCCGCAGGATGCGCCCCTGACCGATCCGGGTGAATATCTTGCGCAGCTCGGGCTGAAAGATGATCGCAAGCGCGATCACCAGGCTCGGCGCGACCAGGTCAAGGATCGCGCGCAGCGTGGTCAGATTGAGGAAGAACGCGACGCCGTAGGTCAGCAGTACGAGCAGCGCACCCTTGATGAGCTGGACCGCCCGCGTCTGGACAAGGACCTGGTATCCCTTGTAGATGAGAAATGCTAAAATGAGGATGTCCAGGGCCGGCAGAACAATCGTTCGCAGGGCCCAGATGTCGTTAAGCCAACTCACCGCGACAAGCTCTCTTACCAGTATCGGCAGCTAGACCATATCACAGAAGGCCGTCACGGCAAGCGGTGGAGACGTACGCGGGAAACCCGCCCAAAGGGCGGGTGACTACTTACCCTTCTTCTTGTGACGGTTCTTTCTGAGCTTCTTCTTGCGCTTGTGCGTAGAGATTTTCTTACGCTTGCGCTTGCGTCCACATGGCACAGGGCTACTCCTGGTAAGATCGACCGCATTCTTCAGCGAGACGGTTCAATGAATCGGAAAGATACGGCACCGCTTGTCGGCTGTCAAGGTCGGACCGCATCGCGCACGAGTCGCGCAACGCGCTCGGCATCGTCGGCGTGGACCGGGGTCCGGCCTGGCAGACCGCTGAAGAACGTTACCTGGCGCTTCGCGTAGCGTCGCGTCGCGGTAACGATGCGCGTCTGGATCTGGGTATCATCGTCGGCGGTGACCAGCGATCCGTCGTCGCGGAAGAACTCACGGTAGCCTATCGCGCGCATACCCGGATCGCTCGCTACGACGCCGCTATCGACGAGCGATTCGACCTCGCGGCGAAGCCCCGCGCCGAACATCGCCGCGACGCGATCGGCAATCCGCGCCCGGACAACCGGGCGCTCGCGGTAGAGCTCGATGACCGTCGCCGCCAGATCACGACGAGGCTCGGCGGGCACGCGGAATGCCGAGCGAGGGGTGCCGGTCTGCTCATAGATCTCGAGCGCACGCACGGTGCGGTACGGGTCGGCGGGGTCGATGCGCGCGGCGCTCTGTGGATCGACGCGTTCCAGTCGAGACCGCAGCACGGCGAGCCCTTCGGTCTCAAGATCGTGCTGGAGGCGCTCGCGCACGGCCGGATCAATCTGCGGCGTACGGGGAAGCCCGAACAGCAGATGGCGGAAGTAGTACCCTGTCCCGCCGCTGACAACCGGGATGCGGCCGCGCGCGGTGATCGCGGCGATGCACGAATCGGCGAGATCGACGAACCGACCGACATCGAAGCGTTCGTGAGGATCGAGAATGTCGATGAGGTGGTGGGCGAGCGCCTCGCGAAGAGCGGGATCGGGCTTCGCGGTGCCGATGTCCATGCCGCGGTAGACCTGCATGGAGTCTGCGCTGATCACTTCGATCGGCAGACCTGCAAGCCGCGTCAGAACGTCGGTCTTACCCACCGCCGTAGGTCCGAACAGGAACACAACCGGCGTGGCGATGCTCACTCCTCGATGCGGTACTGGACCTTCTTCGTGAGGATCTGCTTGATGGCGGTGGAAACGACCTTTCCGTCGTTCTCGTCGAGCTCTTCGTCACCGGTCATCGTGATCTGGTACGCGCGACGGACCGCTGCGACGGTGAGCTCGTAGACGTTATCCTGATACTGCTCCAGGAGATTGAGCGGTAGAATCATTGAGACTCCTCTTTACAAGCCATAATAGTACTGTAAACAGGGAACGAGGTGAACGGCCAGCCCGCGGTTCGATCAAAGCTGCTTTACCCTGACGCGGCGAAAAAGTATGTTCAACGCGCCGAGCAAATAAGCGAACATCAAGGAGGACGCCATGATAGAGGTCACGAACCTCACAAAGCGTTATGGCAAGCACCTGGCAGTCGATTCGGTGAATTTCAGCGTTTCGAAGGGAGAGGTCGTCGGATTCCTGGGGCCGAACGGCGCCGGAAAGTCTACGACGATGAACATCCTCACCGGCTACCTGTCCGCGACCGAAGGCGACGTGTTCGTCGACGGCGTGAACATCCTCGAGGAGCCCGAAGCGGTCAAGAGCCGGATCGGATACCTGCCCGAGACGCCACCTATCTACCCGGAGATGACCGTCCGCGAGTACCTGCGATTCGTCTGCCGGATCAAGCATGTCCCGAAGACCGAAATGAAAGACCGGATCGAGTCGGGCCTCCACACGGTCGGGATCGTCGAAGTGTACAACCGCCTGATCGGCAACCTGTCGAAGGGCTACCGCCAGCGAGTCGGACTCGCCCAGGCGTTGATGGGAAACCCGGAGATCCTGATCCTTGATGAACCGACGTCGGGCCTCGACCCGAAGCAGATCATCGAAATCCGCGAGCTGATCCGAAAGCTCGGCGCAGATCGTACGGTCGTGCTCAGCTCTCACATCCTGCCCGAGGTCAGCGAGATCTGCCGCAGGGTCATGATCATCAACAACGGGCGCATCGTCGCCGACGGCGACCCGACGACGATCGGTGGCGATCTGTTTGACGCGAGTCAGATCGTCGTCACGGCGCTCGGCGACGAGCAGACGGTCCGCTCGATCCTGTCGGCGATTCCCGGCGTTACGAACATTCAGCCGCAGCCGACCGCCGAGCAGGCGACCGAGGTGCTCGTGGAGAGCGAGAAGAACGCCGACCTGCGCAAAGCAATCTTCGAAGCGTTCAGCTCGCGCAAGGTGCCGCTGATCGGACTGCGCGTCAAGAATGCGACGCTCGAAGAGATATTCCTTGAGCTCACGAGCGGTGTACGGGAGGCAGAGTAATGTTTGCGATCATCACACGGGAGCTACGGACGTACTTCCAGACCCCGATCGGGTACGTCTTCATGGGGCTCTTTCTGGTCATCTCGGGGTTCTTCTTCACGATCGGGAACCTCTTTTCGGGTAGCTCGAACTACTCGTCGTTCCTGCAGAGCATCCTGTTCATCTATCTGCTCGCGGTCCCGTTGCTGACGATGCGGCTGCTCAGCGAGGAGCGGCGGCAGCGGACCGACCAGTTGCTGCTGACAAGCCCGATAACGGTCGCTCAGATCGTGCTGGGCAAGTTCTTCGCGGCATTCGGGGTGTTCCTGGTTACGCTCGTCGTGACGATCGCGTACGCGGTGGTCGTGGGAATCTTCGGGGATCTGGCGGTCTGGCAGACGGTCGGTGGCTACATCGGGTTCACGTTCCTGGGTGCAGCGTTCATCTCGGTCGGAATCCTGGTATCAACGGTCAGCGAAAACCAGGTCGCGTCGGCGTTCTTCACGTTCTTCGCGCTCCTGTTGATCTGGTTCCTGAACCTCATCAAGACGATCGTCCCGACCGACCCGGTCGCGAGCACGGTCTTCGCGGCGGTCCTGGTGCTGGGCCTTGCGGCGTTCTTCTTTCTGAACACGCGAAGCTGGATAGTGTCGGGGGTCGTCGGTGTGATCGGCGCGATCGCGATCGTCGTGCTCCATCTGGTGCAGCCGAGCGTCTTCGACGGGCTGATCCCGAACGTGCTGGACTGGTTCAGTCTGCTGGAGCGTTTCCAGGGCTTCGGGCTGGGGCTGCTGAAGGTAGAGGACATCGCGTTCTACGTGAGCTTCACCGCGGCGTTCCTGTTCGTGACGATCCGCCTTATCGAGAAGCGGCGCTGGTCGTAGGAGTACGCAATGATCAATTTCAAAGAGATACTGAGCAGTTCGAAGGTCAAGTACGGCGGTTATTCGGTCGTCGTCACGTCTGTGGTCCTGGCCGGCATCCTGGTGCTGAACCTGCTCGTCGGGCAGCTTGGGTGGCAGGCCGACATGACGACCGGCGGCGTCTTCTCGTTGTCGCAGCAGACGCGCGACATCATCAGGGAGCTCAATGAGGACGTCACGATCTACGTCCTTGCCGCGCGCAACCAGGAGGATCGCCAGATCATGGAGGCGCTCGACCTGTACGCGCAGGCAAGCCGCCGCATCAGCGTGCGAACCGTCGACGCCGAGACGAACCCGGGCTTTGCCGCGCGTTTCGATCCAGCCGGAGAGGGCTTGTCGAACGGAAGCGTCATAGTTGCGTCCGATCGCGCGTTTCGATCGATCCGGGGTATCGACCTCTACAGCATCGATCGCCGCAATCCGCAGCAGCCCAGAATTCTGGGGCTGAACGTCGAGCAGCGCGTCACAAACGCCCTGGTCTTCGTCGGCACCGGACGGACACCGGTGATCTACCAGACGACCGGCCACGGGGAACTCAACCTGAACACGGTCGGCACGTTCGACCGCCTTGAACAGCAGATTCGCAACGCAAACTTCGAGATCAAGAGCGTGAACCTCATCCAGGTGCCGGAGGTGCCCGACGACGCGTCGATTCTTGCGATCGTACGTCCACGCACCGACCTCAACCGCGAGTCGGCTCAGAAAGTCGTCGATTTCATGGCTTCGGGGGGCAAGGTTCTGTTCGCGCTCGACTTCGAGTTGGGTGAGCTTCCGAACATCGCGTCGATCCTCGATCGCTTTGGAATCGGTATTCCTGCGGCGGTACTGATCGAGCCGGACAGGAACTTCAATAACGCCCAACCGGTGCAGCTGCTGCCGGCGCTGCAGGACACGAGCATCACCAATCCCCTCACCGAAGCGAACCTTCGCGTGTTTACACCGGGTGCCCGGCCGGTCACCGTACTCGAGACCCGGCCGCGAAGCGTGACGATCGAACCGCTGCTGGTCACGAGCAATCAGAGTTTCTACCGGACCGATCTTTCGGTTCCGGGGTTCACTATGACCGGCTCAGACGTTCCCGGGCCGCACAATGTGGCCGTTCGCGCGATTGAGCGCGAGTTCACAACGAGCGATGAGATCACCCGGCTGGTCGTGGTCGGCGATTCCGACTTCATCACGCTGTGGGATCAGGTGCAGGGAAACCTTGACTTCCTGCTGGGCACCTTCGGCTGGCTGGAGCAGCAGGAACAGACGCTTACGATCCGTTCGGCGTTCACGATGCAGTTTCCGATGAACCTGGACGGCATGCAGCGACTGATCTTCGGTGGGCTGTTCGTGATCGTGGTTCCGCTCGCGATACTGATCGCGGGCCTGGTCGTCTGGCTCAGGAGGCGGCACCTGTGAAGCGTTCGGTTCGCCTTCTGGTGATAGTGGGCGCGATCGCGGCGATGATCGTCGCGATCGTTCTGCTGCAGTCGCGCACGACCGAAGAACCCGCCGCTCCCGCGTTCGACTGGAGCGCCGAAGACCCCGATCGGGTGACGCTTCTTCAGACCGCGCGCGACCAGATCGTACGGATCGAGGTTGAAACGCCCGAAGAGACGCTGGTGATCGAACGGCGGGACGATGGGTCGTTTCGCCCGCGGTTCGCGCACGACGTCGCGTTCAACACGACGCAGGTCAACCGGGTCGTCGGAAACGCGACGTCGGTGTCGAGCAGGCGTCTGATCGGTGAGGTCGACGACACGGCGGAATACGGCTTCGACGCGCCTCGCGCGCGCATTCGCGTCGTGACCGCCGACGAAGAGTATTCGCTGATCGTCGGCGCGATGACTCCTGCGCGCGACGCGTTCTACGTGATGCGTCCCGATGATCCAAACGTCTATTCGGTGTTTTCGAGCTGGATCAACCCATTCCTGACGACGACCGACGCGCTGCGCGTGCGGACGCTGCCCCAGCTTGCGACCGACGCGCTCCAGCTGATCAGGATACGCACGCTCGCCGGTCGCCCGATCGAAGCGTACCGTCGCGGTCTGGCCGACGAGGGGGATGCCGAACTCGGGTTCGCGTCGTACCTGGTCACATCGCCGTTTGCGCGCACGTACCAGGCAAACACGAACTGGCTCGAAGAGCTGTCCGAGCAGCTGCCGCAGCTACGGATCGGACGCTTCGTCGACGACGCGCCGACGAATCTGGCACGGTACGGGCTTGACCCACCCCGCGCGACTATAGATATCTCAGACGCCGACAACACGCTGTCGCTGCGAATCGGTGATCAGACCGAAGGCGGGCGGTACGCGATGAGGGAAGGCCGACCGAGCGTCTTCGTGCTGTCGGGCGCCGAACCGATCGTGTCGGTTCGGCCCTACGCGACTATCAGCGCGTTCGTTCTCATCCTGAACATTGACCTGATCGACAGCTTCGTCGTCGAGGCACCCGGTGAACGGTTTGTCGGACAGATTGAGCGCACGCAGATCGACGGAGAGGACGAGCCAGAAGAGCGGTTTCTGCTCAACGGGACCGAAATCGCCGATCGGCAGTTCCGGCGTCTCTACCAGTGGGCAATCGGACTTATGTTCGATGCCGAGGGCGCAACGCGAACCGTCGGAGAGCCGGCCGCGACCATCACGTACAACTTCGTCGACGGTTCGCCGTCCAGATCGGTGAGCTTCATCCCGGAGAACCAGAACTTCCACGCGGTCGTCCGCGACGGGCAGACCGAGTTTCTGATCGCGCGCACGAAGATCGAGCGAATGCTCGCCGCGTTCCGCCAGGCGGTAGCCGAGTTCTAAAAGCATCGAGGCCGGATCAGCCGTCGCGCAAACGCGCTGCGGCGACGATCCGGTCGGCGATCTGTTCGGGCGACAGGTGCTCGGTTTCGATCACCAGGTCGACGAAGTCGTACCGGTCGTTATCGATTCCGTAGATTCGCAGGTAGCGGTCGTGGTCGCGGCGGTCGCGCTCGATCGTGTCCGCGAGCACGACCGCCGCGTCGGTCGACCCAACTCCAGTCTCGACGTGTCGCTGGCGGATACGTGCCGCCCTGACTTCCGGCGGCGCGTGCAGGTAGACGCGCAGGTCGGCGTCGTCGAGCACCCATACCGCCAGCCTTGAACCCAGTACGGTATCGCCGGCTCGCGCCATCTCGACCTGTCGCCGGTCGAGTTCGCGGTCGAGCGCCGGGTCCTGCTCGGCCAGATCGCAGATCTGCTCGAACGTGGTTCCGCGCTCGGCTGCGATGTTCTTGAACGTGAAGTTCACAAGGCGATACCCCAGACGATCGGCGACCAGCCGACTGACCGTTGAGTTTCCGCATCCGCTCTTCCCCGAGATCGCGATCTTCAATGGCTACTCCACGTTCCTGAGCTGCTCACGGACGTTTTCGAGCGCGTCCTTCGCTTCGATCACCTGCTCGCTGATTTCGAGCACCGTGCTCTTCGACCCGATCGTGTTGACCTCCCGATGCATCTCCTGGCACAGGAAGTCGAGCCGCTTGCCAACCGGTTCGGTTCGCCGACACGCCGCCCGGAACGCGTCAATGTGCGCGCCAAGACGGACGATCTCTTCGTTGACGCTGAACCTCGCGAGCGCGACGGCGACCTCCGCGAGCATCCGCGACTCCTCGACCGAATCGCCGACGACCTCGCGAAACCGCTCCGACAGGTTCCGCCGGATCCCCTCTTCGATCTGAGGAACCGCCGCGCGCACCGCCACGAGCGCGGTGTCCACACGAGCGATCTGCGCGTCGATGTCCTGCAGAAGCCGCGCGCCCTCCACGCTGCGGCTGCTCCCGAACGCGTCGAGCGCTTCATCGAGCACCGGTTCGACGAGCCGCCAGTAGCGGTCAGCGTCGGCGTCGCGTTCGGTCTTCAGCACGCCGTCGAACGACAGAATATGGTCGAGCGTGATCGGATCTTCAAGCCCGGCGGCGTCGCGAAGATCGATGATCGCGCGCAGGTAGCCTGAGACTACCGACCGGTCGACCCGAACGGAGAGCTCTTCGGCATAGTCGCGCACCCGAACGTAGACGTCGACCCGACCGCGCGACACCGACTGCGACACGCGGTCACGGATCGGTTGCTCTATCGGGCTCAGCGATCCAGGAACGGTCACGTTGACGTCGAGGTACCGGTTGTTGACCGACTTCACCTCCACCGCGACAGCGACGGTCTCATCGTGCCGCTCCGATCGACCGTACCCGGTCATGCTGATCATTGGCCGCCTCCGCCCACCGCCATTGACCCGGCAGCGACCCATTCGTGCGCAAGCTCCCAGTTGTTGCCCGCACCCATCGTGACAAACAGATCGCCGGGTCGAAGCAGTTCGTCCAGCATGGGCAGGGCCGCTATCGGGTCGGGCACGTAGCGCGCGTCCACACCGCGCGCGCGCGCCGCATCGACGAGGATCCGCCCGTCGACGCCGTCGGGACGCGACTCGCGCGCGGACGCGTAGATGTCGTGAAGGACGAGCTCATCGGCGCCGGTGAGCGCGTCGGCAAGCTCGTCGAGCAATCGAACGGTTCGGGTGTAGGTGTGCGACATGAAGCTGAGCACCAGACGGCGCCCCGGATAGAACGAGCGCAGCCCCGCGAGCGTCGTCACGATAGCGGTCGGATGGTGCGCGTAGTCGTCAACGACCGTGACCCCGTTGCGCGTGCCGACCACTTCGCTCCTGCGTCGGGTTCCGCTGAACCCGGCGATCGCCCGGCGGGTCAGATCGGCGTCGCGCGTCACACCGGGTAGCGTATCAAACGCCGCGATCGCCGCCGCCGTGTTCAGCGCGTTGTGGTCGCCGGGTACGTGCAGCTCCAGCTCCAGGTCGCCGACCGTGAATCCGATCATCCCCGACGCACGCGACGTGACGGCGATCCGGTACGGCCCGGCGGCCGACGCACCGTAACGCACGATGCGCAGGTCGGGTCGCTCCCGGATGACCGCGTCGACGACTCTTGCAGCACCGGGATCGTCTGCGCACGCGATCAGCGTTCCTGATCGGGGCAGCAGCCGTGCGTACTCGACGAACGCGGCTTCAACGTCGGCCGCGTCGGCGAAGTAGTCCAGGTGATCGGCCTCTACATTGGTGATCACAACGGCAGCGGGTGCGAAACGCAGGAAGTGGCGTCGGTACTCGCACGTCTCGGCAACCAGGAAGTCGCGACCCTGGATCAGCGTCGAACGTCCACCGACGTCGGCGAGCGCGCTACCGGCAAGAACCGTCCCGGGCGACTGGTGCGCGCGCACGAGCGCAGCCACGAGCGCCGTCGTCGTCGTTTTGCCGTGGACCCCCGAGACGCCGACGGAAAATGCCTCGCGGGAAATGGCTCCGAGCGCCTCGGTATACTCGATGCAGAGGATCGACCGACGCGAAGCCTCGACGAGTTCGGGATGAATCGATCGATCGTAGGCCGACGAATAGACGACGACGTCGACATCATCGGGCAGATTCGCCGCGTCGAAGCCCTCGATGTACGCGATCCCCGCGTTCTGGAGGATCCGGTCGGTGTAGAAACGCTCGGCGACGTCAGAGCCGGTGACCGACAGGCCGCGCGCGACCAGGATCTCCGCGAGCGCCGCCATGCCGGTGCCCTTGATGCCGACCATATAGACGGTGTCGGCGGCCTGAAACGGGTTTCGGGTCACGGCCGGCTCCTCACCACCGGTTATTCGGTCTTCGGCAGGTAGATCGACGGGTGAGCCTTTCCGTACCCGCTCAGCGATACCGTCGCCTCGGCCTCGTCGAAGAGCTCGGACAGCGGCTGAGGCGCCGGAGTATAGTCGCGGGATATCCCGGGGCTCAACTCCTTGCGCCACGGATACTTCTCGAACTCATCCTCGAACTGGATCCGCTTTCGAATCGAGTAGCGCGGCTTCGTGGAACGATTCTCCACAAGAACGCCGAAACTGCCCTTTCCGACATATACGATTCGCTCGTTCTCCGACAGCTGCTCCTGCTCTTCGAGCTGCTTGAGCACTGTGTCGAAGTTGGCGGGCTTTCCGCTGGCCGGATCGGCGATCGCCGTGAGTATGTCCTGCAGCGGCTCGCCGTTGATCGGATCGGGTCCGTAGTCGCGCTTCGGAACGGGCGGAGGCATGAAGTGCTTGTCGGGATCGAAGACACGCTTCCTGGGCTGCGGTTTCTTCTGTTGGGGTTGTGTCTGATTGTTGGAACGGCCCGTCCCACGTTGCCGTGAGCGACCTCTCCCGCTTCTGCGTGCCACCTTGCCGTATCCTCTCCTGCTCGGTAGCTTGAAGCATACCAATGGTGGCGGATCAAGACAATCACCCCGGGCCCTCCTCCGATCGGGACGGGCTTCCGACGTCAACGGTACGCCGATGGGTCCGGCTCGCGCTCGCGCTGCCGGTGGTTGTGTACCAGCGGCTCATCAGCCCCACGCTTCCGGGCAGCTGCATCTACTCCCCGAGCTGTTCCGAGTACGCGCGGATCGCGATTCTCCGACACGGACTGGCCGGCTTCGCGCTGGCGATCCTCCGGATCGGCAGGTGCGCGGGAGGCCTCTACGAAGGCGGCGCCGACCCGGTCCCCGACCGGATCAGCCGCGCGTACCTGTTCGGCAGCTATCGCCGCCGCTGGAGAGGCCGCCGCTGGAGAGGCCGCCGCGACCAACGCACGCCCTGATAGCACCTGCCGGAGAGGTGTTCTGGCCGCGCAACCCGCCGCGGCGCGGCCGACCCGGATTGGACGCTTTCTTCCGGCACTTTACACAAGCCACCTGCGGTTGTATTCATAGGGACAATCAGGGAGCCTATGGCAGGAAAGAAACTGGTAATAGTCGAGTCGCCGACCAAGGCACGCACGATCCGCAGATTCCTGGGTTCCGGATACCAGGTTGAAGCGAGCATCGGTCACGTGCGCGACCTTCCGCAGCGGGCGTCGGATATCCCGGCAAAGCTGAAGCAGGAAGAGTGGGCTCGCCTGGGCATCGACGTGGACAACGGTTTTGCGCCGCTCTACATCACGCCAAAGGACAAGGCCAAGATCGTCCGCGACCTCAAATCAAAGCTCAAGGACGCCGACGAGCTGCTGCTTGCGACCGACGAAGACCGGGAGGGCGAGAGCATATCGTGGCATCTGATCGAGCTGCTCAAACCGAAGGTCCCGGTCAGGCGGATGGTGTTCCACGAGATAACACGGAGCGCGATCGAGCACGCACTCGAACACGGGCGCGACATCGACATGGACCTGGTCAACGCGCAGGAGACCCGCCGAATCCTGGACAGGCTCTACGGGTACACGCTGAGCCCGCTGATCTGGAAGAAGATCGCGTACGGGCTGTCGGCCGGGCGCGTGCAGTCGCCCGGGCTGCGCCTGATCGTCGAGCGCGAGCGCGAGCGGATCGCGTTTCGCAAGTCGATCTACTGGGACCTTCGCGCGCAGCTTCGACGCCCTGAGGACGGCGAAAAGGAACGTTTCGAGGCACGCCTGGAATCGGTCGGTGGTGTGCGCGTAGCCGGGGGCAAGGACTTCGACGCGGTCGACGGAACGGTGATCGCCGATCGCGACGTCGTTGTACTCACCGAAGACGACGCGTCGAAGCTCCAGGAGGCGATCGCGAGCGGACCGTGGACCGTCGCATCGGTTTCCGAGCGCAGCTTCGTGTCCAGACCCGCTGCGCCGTTCATCACGTCGAGCCTCCAGCAGGAAGGCAACCGCAAGCTCAGACTGAGCGCTCGCGAGACGATGCGGACCGCGCAACGCCTCTACGAACAGGGATTCATCACCTACATGCGGACAGACTCGCCGGTCCTGTCGCAGGAGGGCCTCCAGGGTGCCCGCAGCACCGTGTCAAAGCTCTACGGCGACGAGTTCCTGTCTGGCGAGCCGCGACAGTTCAGCGCGAGCGGCAAGGACGCTCAGGAGGCGCACGAGGCGATTCGTCCTTCGGGTGAGAGCTTCGTGCACCCCGACGATACCGGGCTCAGCGGGGCAGAGAAGTCGCTCTACGAGCTGATCTGGAAGCGGACGGTCGCGAGCCAGATGGCGGACGCCCGGAAGTCGTCGGTGACCGCCAAGATCGGCGTTGGTGAAGCGGTGTTCACCGCGACCGGGACGCGGATCGTCTTCCCCGGATTCATCCGCGTCTACGTCGAAGGAAAGGACGATCCGGACGCCGCGCTCGACGACAAGGAGACCTACCTGCCCGCTCTGGTGGAGGGTCAGACCGTCGCAGCCGACGCGGTGGAGAGCGTCTACCACGAAACCAAGCCGCCGGCGCGGTACACCGAAGCAAGCCTGGTGCAGCGCCTTGAGAAGGAAGGCATCGGCCGGCCTTCCACGTACGCGTCGATCATCAGCGTTCTCTTCGAGCGTGGCTACGTCCGCAAGCACGGTAACGCGCTCGTACCGACGTATACCGGGTACGCGGTGCTGCAGTTCCTTGAGCAGCACTTCCACTACCTGATCGAGTATCGGTTCACATCGGACATGGAGGCGGCGCTCGACGAGATCTCGTTGGGCACGCGAAACCGACTCGAGTACCTGAAAGAGTTCTACCTCGGCAGCAACGGGCTTTCGACCCGGGTCGACGAGCGCGAATCGAGCATCAAGCCGGAAGAGTGTCGCACGCTCAAGCTACCGCAGCTCACAAACGTCCCCGACATCAAGATCGGCAAGTTCGGACCGTATATCGTCGCCCGGGAGAACGGAGACGAGCTACACGCGTCGATCCCGGAAGAGATCGCGCCGGCCGATCTCACCGAGGAAGACGTGAAGGAGATCCTGGAGCTGCAGAAGAACGGGCCGGTGCCGATCGGCCATCACCCCGATACCGGTGATCCCGTCTACTCGCTCGTCGGCCGCTACGGACCGTATCTGCAGCTCGGCGAGAAGACCGACGATAACCCCAAGCCGAAGCGGGCGTCGCTACCCAAAGAGATCGCTCCTCGTGAGGTGACGATGGAGCAGGCGGTGCGGCTCCTGAGCCTGCCGCGAACACTCGGCGTTCACCCGGAGACCGGAAACGAGGTGATCGCCAACAACGGTCGATTCGGCCCCTACGTGATGCACGACGGCGACTTCCGCAGCATCAAGGGAGACGACAACGCGTACGAGATCAGTTTCGAGCGTGCGATGGAGATTCTGTCGCAACCGAAAACCACGCGTGGACAATCCAAACTGCTCAAAGACCTGGGCACCGACCCGAAATCGGGCAAAAAACTGACGGTTCAGGACGGCAAGTACGGCCCGTACATCAAGTTCGGCAAAAAGAACATCACGCTTCCCGAAGATCGGCGGTCGCAGGAGGCCATCGACGCGATCGACATGGAGGCGGCACTGAAGATTGTTCAGGAATCGGGAAAGGCGTGAGCGCGCTACGGTAGTAGCGCGCTACAGGCGGTAGCGGCGCTACACGACGTCTTTGAGCTGAAGGTTCTGCTTCCGCAGGAACGCGAGCAGTCCGAGCTTGCTCACCGTTCGTAGCGCTCGCGTCGACAGCGACAGGCGCACGTAGCGACCGAGCTCGGGGACATAGATGCGCTTGTTGCGAATATTCGGGCGCTGCGTCCGTCGAGTCTTGTTGTGAGCGTGAGAGACGTTATTCCCTGCCATCGGCTTCTTGCCGGTGATCGCGCATTTCCTGGCCATGCTATCCCCTTACTGGTAAGCCATAGATATAGTGAAAGCGCCCCGCGCCGTCAACCCTCGGGCTACGGCGATGGCTTTGCCGACAGACGCTGCTGTCGCCACTCTTCGTCGATCAGCGACATCCGCAGGTGATCCTCCCACCGCTCCTGAATCTTCAGGAACTTCCTGGAAGTGCCTTCGAGCACGAATCCGAGCCCCGTGGCGAGCGAGATCGACGCAGCGTTATCGGGCATCACGCTGATCTCCACGCGGTGCAGACCGAGCTCGCCGAAGGTATGGTCGAGCGTCGCGGTGAGCGCCTCCCGCATGTAGCCTCTGCGCGCGTGGCGGGCGTCGATCTTGTACCCGAGCACGCAGTTCTGAAACGCCCCGCGGACGATGGCGGTCAGCGTGACCGAGCCGACGATCGACCGGCCTCGCCAACCGCGGGAGACGCGACGGCGGGATGCCGCATCGTCGCGCAGGAACATCCAGAGGTGGATCACCTGATCGGTTCGTCGCTCACGCTTCAACAGGTCGCGGTGATGCGCGGGCTCGAAGTAGCCGGGACTCCTGGACGGCTCCCAGCGGCGGTGGAAGTGAGCGCTTTCGTGATGGAACGCGGCGACGGCTGCAGCCGCGGCGGGTGGCAGTTCGCGGATCAGCAACCGTTCGGTCACGAGCACTACTCTACGCATCGACAGCGATTGTACCATGCAACGGCGCTCCACGCGGCGATTGCAGCCGCCACTTCGGTCCGCAAAATGCGTTGCCCAAGCGACGCCGGCTGGAAGCCGCTGTCGAGCAGCATATCGATCTCACCGGCGGTCCAGCCGCGTTCGGAACCAATCGCGATCGTCAGCGGCGCACGCAGACGCTCGTCGAGCGCGTCTGCGAGCGCTACAACCGTGCCGCGATCGTCGGGGTCTTCCGGATGGAGCACGATCCGCGAAGCCTCGCCGCCGCGTGCATCGCGCACCGCATCGGCGAGCGAGCGCGCACGCGCGACCTGCGGCAACAGCGTCGTCCCACCCTGCGATGCCCCGTCGACAAGCAGGTCATGGACCCGTCGCCACATCGTCGCATCGGTGTAGCTGCGCTCGCCAAGCTCGGTCGGAACAACGACCACACGCGCCGGACCGATCGACGCAAGATCCCGCAGCAGCCGCTGCAGCACGATCGGACGCGGGTGCCCGAGGATGAGCTCGATCGGGGGGAGCCGATCGGGGTCGCACAGCGGCGAGAACTCGAGCGTCATCCGTTCTTCGTCGACGGCGACCAGACGGGCAGCACCGATCGGCCCCCCGACAACGCCGGCACGCAACGAGTCGCCCGGCTTCAGGCGCAGCACCCGCCGCACGTGGTCTGAACGCGGATCCCGTGAGGCCAGGAGCACACGCGAAGAATCGGGGGCCATCTCATCGGGCCGGATCAGGACGATGTTCACTCGCGATCCGGCGGAGGTACCGCGGTGCGCGCGAAGAAGCTGCCGATTCCGTCGAGCGGAATGCGGCCCACGCCCAGAAGGTTCTGAAGCAGCAGCCCGTCGATACTCGACAGGATGATCTTCGAAACCGTCCTGAAGTCGGTCGTCTCCGGCAGAATGTGGCGCAGACCTTCTTCGATCAGTTCGAGCCAGTGGTTGTACTCGTCGCGGAACCGCACGCGCAACGACTCATGGTTGCCGCTGAGCGCTTCCTGGATCAGGTAGAAGTGGATGTAGCCGCGCGTCTCTGACTTCAACACGGTCTCCACAACCATCCGGAGCACCGTATCGGGCCCTTCGATCAGACCGTGCCCACGGATCCACGAGATGATCGTGTTCGTGATGTGGTCCATGTGACGCACGCTGATATCGAAAATAAGGTCGCCCTTTGTCGCGTAGTGATAGTAGAGGGTACCCTTACTGATGCCGGCCTCGTCGGCGATGTCGCCGAGGCTCGTGTTGGCAACGCCCTTTTCGATGATCAGCTTGGCGGCGGCCTGAATGATCTGTTCGCGAGTTCCGCGCTTCCGGTGTGTGGACTCCGACATCTGTGCCTCAACCGCTTAGTATGGGTCGCGGCGCGGCTTTGTCAACCTTCCGGTGACACGATGTGCGCCGGGAAGCGTTGAAGTTGAGATAGAAGGGGGTAACGATGGCTCGGCAGCTCTACCTTGGGCACGACAAGATGATGGCGGGCGTATGCAGCGGCATCGCAGACTACTTCGGATGGAATACGACGATCGTCCGGATCGCAGCCGTCCTGCTGCTCCTTGGGCGCGGCGGACTGATCGCGTACATCGTCGCGATGATCGTGATGCGCGAGCGGCCCGATTCGGTGGACGATCTGTAGCGCGCGCCACTATAATGGCGGGATGCTCCACCCCTCCCCCGCCACGTACGTGCGGCTGGCCGTCGCGATCGTCGTTCTGGTCGCGTTTGCGACGGCGCTCGGCGCCGACGAGCCGGCAGCCCCGTCGTCGAGTGAGATCGCCGACAATCCCTTCGCGCGCGAGCGCGTCGAATGGCACGTGGTGCCGGCAGCGGTCGAACTCGCCGCGACGCTCGACACGCTTGCGGCGATCCCGGTCTCCGATTGGCTTGGAGCCGATCAGATCGCGGTCTGGAGGCTGACCGCCACCGCCGATGCCGAGTTTGAGCGCATCAGGAGAGCGGGTCGTCTGTCGATGATCGCAGCCGGGCTCGGCCACTACGCGAACGGTTCGTTCGCAACAGCCGCGGCGTTCGCGGCGACTGACGCGCTGATCGCCGCGACGGGGTTTGTGCTGGTCGGCCTCGCGCTCCCGCCCGCGGTGCATCCGCGAAACGTCGACTACCTGCAGCGGTCGTTCGTGGAGATCGAGAAGATCTGGCACGATGTGACGCCGATCGAGCTGCTGCCCGCGACCGTCGTCGCGGTTGC
>RECL01000397.1 GCA_007694025.1 Spirochaetaceae bacterium | reverse complement strand
CGCTCGCCCCGTACTCGCTCTTCAGGAACTCCGCGATAGCGCGCGCGTCCCCGAGTGCGCGCTCCCGGTCGCCCGGTGCAAAGTGGGTTCTTCGGAGATGCGCCAGAAGCGTGCCGCGGTCCACACCTGCAGTATAGCATCCAGCCACTTCTCGATACTGCCGTTGATGCGTAACGGGGATGTGGTCTCAACGCGGATCCAGTCGATAGGCCGGCGGTTGAGATCAAGGAGTTCACGCTCGATGCCAAGTTCAGGAACGGTGCAGTACAGATGCGCTGGCGCGAGTATCTGAGAAATGGCCTGAAGTGGTACCAGGCGTTCGGTCCACCACAAGTCCGAACCCGGTCTACCCCGAAGCCGAGTCGGTCCACGTCTCCGACCGCAACAACCAGGCTGGGACATGGTACTACCCGGTCACCATCGTTACCCAGACCAGTCAGCGCTGGGTCAGCCCTGTAGTCCGGGTCGTGATTCCTGGGGCCACCTCGACTCCACCTGGAGAACGCGACTTCCGATGAGCGATGCTATAGATGTACGCGCGCGTCGACGCAGGCCAGGACCAACAGTGCAAATGGCGTCGACGAGCGGTATACTTAACCGTGCCCCTCATGACGAAGGGGTGACATAAATGATGGTTGTCGATCGTAGCGGCGCGCGCCGCCAGTGTGTTCTCCTCGGTCTGGTTGTGATATTGATCGCGGGAACACCTGTACACTCGGTCGCCGACGACGTCAGGCTGTCGGCGACAATCAGGTTCGAGCCGGCCGGCGAACGGGTCGCGTCGTTCGAAGAGTTTGTCCGTCAGCTGTTCGTACTCCAACTCGAGGCGATCGACATCACGGTCAGCGGTCGTGTTCCCGCCCGGATCGCGGTCGTCGTCGGGTACGCGATCATCGGCGAGACGGTAGAGTTCACGCTGTCGCTCATCGACGATAATGACGGACAGGTTATAGGTGTGACCAAGGGTTCGGCTCCGGTCGATCTGCAGCTCGACCGGTTACTGACCGAGCGGCTCGCGACTCTGTTCGAGTCGGGGCAGATCGCGGTTGATTCGATCCGCGAGGACGAGGCGCTTCGCGCCGAAGCACGAGCTAGCGAGCCACAGGAAATCGCCGTTGATCAGCCCATGCGCGATCCGCCAGTCGGAGACACCACGGCTCGCCCCCTGCCGGCACCGGTCCGGACCGACGCGGCCGGATTCCCACGGTTTGAGGCCGCCACCGGCGGCGCGCCAGTTGTACCCGCCGGGCGCGCGTCGAAGTTCTTCGGGATTGGATACGGTGGGGTTGCACGGGTCGCGTACCGAGTGCCGCTCGGCGCGGGAGCGTTCGGTGTCGGGCTGTCGATCGCGCCGATCCGGTTCGTTCGCACAGAACCCGAACTCGGTGCGTTTTTCCGGTACGTCGTTCCGGTGACCGTTGAAGCGCGCTACAGCTACGCGGAAGGCCGGCGTGTCGAGGGATTCGCTCGCATCGGGCTCGGAGCTTCGTATCGTGCATCGGATTCGTCGGTGCGCGTCGACGGACTGTCGCCGGTGTTGCCGTGCGGCGTCGGTGGCGCCGGACTGTCGGTCAGGGTCGCGCATCGAACGCAGATCGTCATCGACGTCGGGTCGACGGTGATCATCAACCTCTACAGAGGTCCCGATGACTCGGTCGAAGCCGAGACGATCGTCGCGATTGTACCTTCTATTCAGTTGTCGAGGAGGTTCTGAGATGAACCGAGTGAGAGTACAATTCAGGCCGCTGGCCGACCGGCCGCGCGGTCAACGTGGTTTGCGGAGCGCGTCGCTGCGCATCGCTGCGATTGGGATCGCGGTGTTGTCGATCGTCCAGTGCAGCGACTTTTCCATCTACGACCTGCTCGGCGGTGAACGAGGCGGTACCCTCGAGCCGACCGCCACAGCCGTCAACATCGAGGTTACATCGACGTATCGAGCGGGCGCAACCGGAGGGTTCGAACCGTACAGCTACTCGGTGTCCGGCAACGGAGTACCCGCGCGCGGATCGATCGATCCGGCGACCGGCGTCTACACCGCACCGGCGGTCCTCCCCGACGGGGAAATCTTCACGCACGACTCGATAGTGATCACCGACTACATCGGCTCCACCGTCGCCGTCACGGTACGATCGTTCGCAAGGCTGCGCGCGACGCCGCAGAGCGCGACGGTGAATGCAAATGGCGAAATCATTGCGACGATCTCCGGCGGCGTTGCCCCGTACACGGCTTCCGTCGCCGATGAAAACGGTACGCCCGACCCGACGAGTGGGTCGGTCATCGTCGCCGGCAACAGTGTGACCTTCACCGCGCCGCCGAGTCCGGGCAAATCGCTGATCGTTGTGACCGACCAGATCGACAACGAGGTGATCGTGACGATCCACGTCGTTGATCCGGTGGCTCTGCAGATAAGTCCGTCGTCTGCGACGCTTGAGTACGGCGATTACGTCGAGTTCGCTATTACGGGTGAGAGTTCGCCATTCAATACGTCGTTCGCTCCCTTGGGCTACGGCGAGATCGAGGGCGCGGACAGCCCGACACCCAAGTACACCGCTCCCGCATCCGGGCCGCAAGGCGTCGCTACCATCACCGTCACTGACAGCGCCTTGTCGACAGTAAGCGCCACTGTGTTCGTCGTCGCTGGCACTCCCGACGAGCTCGTCATCGTGCCGTCCTTCGTCGAAATCCCGCGCAACGGCTCGGCCACATTTTCGGTCTCGGGAGGGATCGCACCCTACGAGTTTGCGCTCCAGCAACCCAACCGCGGGACACTCACGGTCAATGGAGCGACGGTGGTCTACACCGATGCGGGAACGCCGGGCAACCCTCCCATTCGACTGATAGTGACCGATCAGTCGGGGCAGGAGACGACCGCAACGATCCGCAGGAAGTGACGGCAGCCGCAGAAGCGCTATCGAAGCAGCGGGTCGAGCGAGTCCAGCACCGACTGAAGCGCGATTGCAGCGTCGATGCGGTAGCGTGCGGCAAGCGCATGGTCGGGCGTGCGTCCGGCGCGTACGTCACTGAGCAGCCGATCAAGGTCCGCGAGCGCTTCACTACGACCGAGCGTCCGCTGCTCTTCGCTAAGAGCGTCCAGATAGGTCTCCAGGTCGCGGTCTATGCCGGGAAACCGCGCGAGTACCGCGTCCTGCCGGAGTGCCTCGAGCACACGAACCTTCAGCTGAAGCGACGCGAACAGAGCCTCGCGGTCGCGAGCGACCTCCGCAACCGATCCATCGACCGCGCGACGCACCGGCACCAGTAGCTCAGCGCGCCGCGCGCGTTCGCGAGCGGTCGCTGCCGCTGCGTCGGTCGCCGCGCGGAGCGACGCGTCGCGGGCAGCGATCGTACGCTCGGCCGCGGCCAGGTCGCGGCCAAGGCGGGATATCTCCTGCTGCTGCGTTGCGGCGGTTGCACGCGTGGCAGACAGATCGGCCTCGAGCGCGGCCACGCGGTTGCGCAGCCTGGTGAGCTCCGCAGTCTGCGTGGCGGCCGTCGTCGCGCGGCCGGCGAGCGCCGCGTTGGCTTCACCGAGCGCTGCGCGCGCGGCGGCAAGATCCCCACCGAGCCGCTCGA
This sequence comes from Spirochaetaceae bacterium, assembly GCA_007694025.1. Lineage (GTDB taxonomy): Bacteria > Spirochaetota > Spirochaetia > DSM-27196 > SLST01 > SLST01. The sequence continues at coordinate 208 of RECL01000397.1, read as the reverse complement.
CCTCTTGCCGGCTCGCGACCAGCTCGCTCTGCATCGTTTCGAACTCCACGCGCAGCTCGGCGATCTCGGCCTCACGCGCCGGATCATCGGCAGAAGCACTCGCGGTATCAACCGGCCCCGCGGGCCGCTGTTCCAGAACCGCGGCGTAGTCGCCGAGCGTCGCGATCAACAGCGCGTCTACGCCGCCACGACGATCCGCGAGCGACAG
>RECL01000395.1 GCA_007694025.1 Spirochaetaceae bacterium | reverse complement strand
GCGGCCACTTCAACCGCGTCAACGGCAGCACCATTTCGAATCTCCCGGCCGACTGTATCATCGAAGCGCCGGGCTACGTCGACCACACCGGCATCAACATGACGCAGGTCGGCGATCTGCCGATGGCCGCCGCGGCGATCTGCAGCGTCAGCGTCAACGTCCAGCGGCTCGCTGTGGAGGCCGCGGTCCACGCCGACGACACGTTGCTGCGCCAGGCGTTCATGCTCGACCCGCTGACCGGCGCGGTCTGCAACCCGCCCGAAATCTGGCAGATGGTCGACGACATGCTGATCGCGGGTGAAAAGTGGCTGCCGCAGTACGGAAAGGCGATCGCCGCGGCAAAGAAGCGGCGCGAAGCCGGCCCCCGGATCGCGACCAAGGAGTACGCGGGCGCCGCGCGCCTGGCGGTGAAGAGCGTGCAGGAACTGCGCGACGCCGAGTCGGGCCTGAACGTCGAGGCGCGGGCGTTCAAGTTCAAGCAGTAGCGCCCCGGGCCGACGATACAGCTCCCATCGTGGGGATAGAGCTCGCATCTGGGGATGAAGCTCCATCCTGGGATCTGGGGCGGTTGTCTGACCCGCAAAAACTGTCGATAGTTCCATAAAAGGAACCGTCGATGGGCAAAGTGGGTCGAGTCAAGGTTGGGTTCTCTCGGGCTATGCAGATGCTGATCCCGTACGTGAAGCGCCGCGTGATGGGACAGGTGAGATCGGTTGCGCTCATTGTCGCGTATCTGATCGTGTTTCAGTTGCTGGTGCTGCAGATGCCGATCGCGGGAGCGGGCTCTGCGGCACTGGGTATTGTCCTGGTGATCTTCGGGCTCACGTTCTTCATGGAAGGCCTGATGATCGGCCTGATGCCGCTGGGCGAGCTACTCGGGGTCCAGCTGCCGCAGAAGACCACACTCACCGTGATTCTGGCGTTCGCCTTTGTCCTGGGCATCGGGGCCACGTTCGCCGAACCCGCGATCGGGGTGCTGCGACTCGCCGGAAGCTCGGTACGACCGTGGGAAGCGCCCCTTCTGTTCTTTTTTCTGAATGAGGGAACGACGATACTCGTGGCGTCGGTCGGGATCGGGGTCGGTATCGCCGTCCTCTTCGGCATGCTGCGGTTCATGTACAGCTGGAGCCTCAAACCGTTTCTCTTCACACTGATCCCGGTACTGCTCGCGCTCACGATCATCGCGTTCTTCATCCCCAATATGCGCACGATTTCCGGGCTGGCGTGGGATACCGGCGGCGTCACAACCGGTCCGGTCACGGTCCCACTGGTGCTGGCCTTGGGGATCGGTATCTCCCGCATGAGTTCGTCGTCCGACGAAGGAGGAGGCGGGTTCGGCGTCGTTACCCTCGCGTCGGCGTTTCCGATCATCATGGTGCTGTCGGTCGGATTCGTTCTGAACGCGACGATGCCGCAGCCGGCATCACCCGAACAGTTTTTTGCCGCCGATCCGACGCGTCTGGAACGAGTATTCGGCTCCGGCCGGAACATCGAACGATACATCTGGGGGAGCGATCGCTCGACGCAGATCGCCACGGCGTACTACGGCGACAACGCCACCGCTTCCGCGCGGTATCGGGAGATTCGCACGAGCGATCAGTTGCGCGCTGAGATTCTGGGACCCGAAGACGGGGCTCAGGGCGACGGAGGGTACGATCTGAAGGCGCTCTTCATGGCCAACGGAATCGGGGCGCTCCAGGCGATTCTCCCGCTCACCGGGTTGCTGCTGCTCGTGTTCTTCTTCGTGGTCCGTGAACGCCTTCCCAACCCCGATGAGATCGCTCTGGGGATCGGGCTGGCCGTGGTCGGGATGGCTCTGTTCTCCGGTGGAATCGAACTGGGCCTCGCGAACATGGGCAGACAGGTCGGCAGCAGCCTGCCCGTGCTCTACCAGGCTGTGGAAGATGAAGCGAACGTTACGCAGTTCACCGGATTTGACGACCAGATCGTTCGGGAAGCGATTCGACCCGACGGCGTTGTGTCCCGGTTCATATTCGTCGACGATCAGAAAGGGATCCGGGCGATTCCGTACGATCCTGATGCGTACGACCGATCCACCGACACATACCGGTACGTTCCCCGCATCGGCCCCCTGTTTCCCGGCGATGGAGATGGCCTGAGCCCGGGGCTGCTTCTGGTGCTGCTGTTCGCGTTCATCATGGGGTACGCCGCCACGCTCGCCGAGCCGGCGTTGAATGCGCTGGGAATGACCGTCGAAGACATAACCGCGGGCGTGTTCAAGAAGTCGGTGCTGATGCAGACGGTAGCGATCGGCGTCGCCGTGGGGATTACGGTAGGCATCATGAAGATCCTCTGGGACATCCCGCTGATCTACATCCTGCTGCCACCGTACGTCGTACTTATGATAATGACGGCGGTCAGCTCCGAGGACTACGTTGACATCGCGTGGGACAGCGCCGGTGTCACGACGGGGCCCGTGACGGTGCCGCTGGTACTCGCGCTCGGGCTCGGCATCGGTTCTCAGGTAGGTATCGTTGAGGGGTTCGGCATTCTGTCGGCGGCATCGGTGTTCCCGATCATGTCGGTCCTCCTGGTGGGTCTGGTTGTTACGGCACGGCGACGAAAGGCCCATTCGCACCGCGCTGCAGGAGAGGCACGATGATCACCCGGGAGATGGCTCAGATAGTCGTTGAGGTAGGGAAAGACTCGGCGGCGGTGCTGGACCGAAGCCTCGCCGAACTCGGGATCGGCGAGTACGTGTCGCAGGTGGCCCGAAGCGTCGTTGGTCACGAAACCAGCGGACTGGTGTCGATCCTCAAGCCGGTCGCGCTCGAACAGGATCCGCTCGCCGTGATCACCTGCGTCGTGCCGATCGACCGTGCGCAAACGGTCGCCGCGCATATCGCCAAAAGTCTGGATCTTGCGACGCCCGGACAGGGAACGATGAAGGTCTACTCAGTGTCGGTCGGGACTCCGAGCGAACCAGAAGACCCGATCGACGCAGAGACCGTGCCGAGCAGCACCGCGAGCTCTGTCCTGCTACTCGACAATGTGGCCGAGATCGTCTCCATCGTGCAGCGTGGCGAAGGCACCAGCATGTCCAGCTTCGCCCTGAACCTTGGCCAGAGCGTTCCGAGCGTCACGTTCGGGATCGGGATGGGCTTGCGCGAAAAACTCAACCTGATCAGGATCACATTTCCACGCGACAAGGAGATCGTGCGCATCACGGTGAACGCCGACGAGGCCCAGGACGTGTTCGATCAGCTCGTCGACGTCGGACGCCTTGATGAGCCCGGGAAGGGATTCATCTATCTGTCGCCGATCAAACGCGCGCTGCCGAACACCCTGCTCTTCCGCGGATCGCAACGCCACGCGGCTACGATGGAACAGGTCATCCAGGCGATAGACTCGATGCAGGGAACCGCATCGTGGCGGCAGAAGCGCATCGCAACGGTACTATCCGGGGGTTCGCGCCGCAAGTACCTGCAGGATATGGATGAGATCGAGGTGCGCATCGCCGACGGTCACTCGCAGCAGCTCGTCCTTGCGGCCATGCCCGCAGGCGCCGCCGGCGCAACGATCAGCAGGGCGCGGCTGGTACGCGTGCACGGGAGCGAACGAACCGGCGCGGGTGTCGAGATCCTCTACATAATCGTTCCCGCATCGGTCACTCACCGAATCCTGACGGCTCTGGAAGACGCCGGCCTGTGGGCCGACAAGCTCAACGGAGGAGTCACGGTCCGACCGGTGCAGAAGGCGTGCACGTACCTGAGTTGAGACTACCCGTCGATCAGTCCGCCGCGCAGGCGGCGGCACAGAACGGATATGACGCCCT
>RECL01000267.1 GCA_007694025.1 Spirochaetaceae bacterium | reverse complement strand
GAACCACGCGCAATCGAGCCCGGCAACCAGAATCGGCCACGAATCGAGCATCCGTATCAGTGCGATCGCCGAAGCGGTCACCGTGCCATGACTCGCCAGGGTGGGTGCATCGCGTTGAAAGGCCAGCAGATCGGGTTCAAGAAAGCCATCCTGGATGAACGGGACCACGCGCGAAACGTCGGCGATGGCCCGACACGCTGTCAGCGGAGCGGCCACAGGAACCGCCGCGTCGATGATCGACCGCAGTTGCTCGGACGCGAACGGGCTGCCGTCGGTCACGATCGCCATGTCGGGGGTGATCCCGTTTGACAGCAGGCAATCGATCGCCGAACCGGTGGCCAGGACAAACACATCGCCGCGGATCGAGCGAATCGAGCGGACTCCCTGTTCGAGTGACGGTCCCGATGCCACCACGACCGCGGCGCCGTAGCGGTTGCCGGCGGGACGGCTGATGCGCGCGGGTCTGATCGCGGGGTAGTTGCAGACCAGGTTACGAAGCCAGACGCGGCCAAGCGCGCCGATCGTTACAAGACTGGCCTGGTTCTGCCGGAGGAACTGCACAATGGTCTCGCGGGCATCGGTCGACGCGTGTGCGAACGCGTCGCACGCTGGTTTCCACTCGATGACCGATACGCGAAGCGCGTCGGACTCGGAAATGCGAGCAGAGAGGAAGTCGAACAGCTGTTGCCGGTGGCCGGGCCACCACGCGTCCGGGTCGGTGAAGGCGGGCGTCGCAGTGGATCGATGGAGATGGATCGACAGCGCGCGGGCACGCGGACAGATCTCCTTCAGCGCCCGAACCAGATAGTCGCAGACGGATCCGATAACGATTACCACACTGCCTTCAGGAGGCGCCTGGCTGATGAACCGGTGCGCTTCGCGTAGCGGATCGACGGTACTGACCAGCGACCGGCCGCTGTACCGTACGATGGGAGCACCGCTACGCGCGGTCGCGAACTCGATCACTGCGTTTGGAGCATCTGTCTGGCCAGACTTGCCAGGCTGTGTTCCTTGCGTGGGTAGGTATCATGCGCTACGCGCAAGGCCGGGGGTGCCGGGAGCTCGGGCATCATGTGGTGTAACGACGCCGATACGTGGTGAGCGATGAGCTCGATATCATCGACCTGGTCGTCATGGATCAGTAGCAGAGCCTTCTGGTCGCCGGCATCTATTGTGGTCGCGGTAGTCGCGAACAGCGACGCGATAATCTGCAGGATGTCACGGCGAATGCGATAGCGATCGATGTGAGCGCTTGTTGTAGCGACCTGGCTGATCGCGTCGCCGATCTCCAGCGTAGCGACGATGATCGGCTCTTCAACTCGCCCGGTAATCCGCTCGGCAACCGTGTCGAGGTCTTCGATCTTGAACACGACCGCGTTCGCCAGGCGCCGAGTCACGCGCGAGCGGTTATTCGCTATCGCGCGGGCCGACGGTTCGGCGATTGCCGCAAGAATCACCCTGAGGAACTCCTGACCCGACTCAAGGTAGGGTGAAGCAGCAACGATCAACAGCGCATCGGCAACCTCGGCGGTGCCGATTGGAAACACCAGGATCTGACGGATCGTCGTTGACTCCCTGCGCGAGAAGTAGGGTGCAATCCTGGTAAGGTCGTCGCCCTGCCAGACGTACCCGGCCGGTGATCGCGAAAGCAGCTCCTGCGCGTCTTCACTGGCGACTCTCATGCGGTGCAGCGTGGTCGTGTCGAATCCGGTGGCGGCCCACGGTACGTAGAAGCCGGAGTCGTGGTCAGGCAGCAGCAGCGCCGCCTTCTCGAAGTGAAGACTCTCTGTCAGGAGCGTGAAGTAGTGGGCGGGCAGCTGTATGCTACGCGGCAGCAGTTCGATTCCGGTAAGGATCGATCGAACCGCGTCTTCCGGATGGAGTCCGACAGGTTTCAGCGCGAGGTCGAGCGCTTTTTTTTTTCAGGCGCGAGGTCGATCCCGTCCAGGTCAGTATCCGGATCGCGGGAAGCGGGCGTGTCGATCGACGCGCGGTCGCGAAGGTCCCTCGCGCGTCGGAGAAGACTCTCGGCCGGTCGCGTTGTTGACATGGCTTTGCTCAGGAGTCCCATCTACTGCTCCAGTCCAAGCTCTTCGAAGAGCCTCTGATACACCTTGAAGTGTTCGCTGTTGGCGAACTCCTGTATCTTGTCTTCCGGCAGGGATTCGAGGAGCTGATCCATATAGGACAGAACGCTGCGCAGCTCTCCCTTGAGGTTTTCGGGAAGCACTCCGTCATCGTCCTGCACGAGCGATGGCAGCACCGATTCGTCGAACACGGAGTCGACCGATTCCCGTGCTTCGGGCTCTTCGGCAGAGGCGACCGGGAGATCGGTCTCCCAGATGTCCTCGTCCAGATCCAACGGCTCTTCTTCCAGAGTCTCCTCTTCGAGCTCTTCGTCATCGATTGTGTCGCGCGCGTCGGACAGCTCTTCGATGTCGGCAAGTTCGGCGTCGATGTCTAGCTCTGCAAGCTCGTCGATCGCATCGTCGGTATCGTCGGGGCTTTCCAGGCTGATATCGAGCGAGTCGAGCTCCTCAGGAGCGTCATCGAGCATGATCTGCTGAACGGGTCCCGGGGGTGCGTTCTGGTCTTCGGCCTTCTGGTCGTCGGCGATGATACCGAACTCTTCGGCGTCGGACGACTCACCGGTGGTCTCGGTGAACTCAGCGGTGTGCATGATGTTGTCGAGTTCGGCGCCGGTGAGCGCGATCGTGTCGTCGTCGTCGTCGCCTTCGTCCTCGAAGAAGCCGCTTGCCGCGTCGTCGTCCTCCTCATCGGCCGACGGCGCGAGCGGACCGGGGGCGATGCGGGTCGCCTTGAGCTCGCGAATTTCCTGGCGAATCGACGCGAGCTCGCGTTCGATATTCGACAGAAGCGACGTGAACTCGGCGCGGGTCTGCTGACCGGCAGTACCGGAAGGCGCCGGCTCGACCGGTAGCGTCGAGTTGTCGAAGTCCATCGTGTCCGAATCGGCGAACATGTCGTCTTCTACCGCGCCGACATCATCGAATCCGGCCTCGAGCGAGAGCGAGACATCGTCATCCATTTCGAGTTCGGGTAGATCGTCGTCGGTATCGTCGGACGGCATCTGATCGGCGGAAAGATCCGCGGTCGGCTCGTCGTCGGGGAGCATCGTCAGGTCCAGGTCGACCAGAGCCGAATCGTCGTCCTCCGACAGCGCGCTGAGATCGATCGTATCATCGTCCTCGTCGGAGCCAACAGGCTCGGCGGAGATTTCTTCGAAGGAGTCGACGTCGAGCGCGTCCAGATCGAGCGTCAGGTCATCGAGGTTATCAGGAAGGTCATCATCGATGTCGATTCCTCCCTCGTCGGCCGAGTCGAGTTCGTCGAGTTCATCGAGGTCGCCCGACACCTCGTCGTCGGCCGCGTCTTCTGCCGCGGGCGTCTGTTCGGTCAGATCGAGTACGTCATCGAGCTGAAAGTCGATTTCTTCGGGTTCGGTGTCGTCGGCGATCAGAGCAGATTCGGGTGCATCCTCTGGTTCGAGCAGGTCGGCTGCATCCTCATCGTCGTCGTCGTCGATCGACAGCGATGCGATGTCGATGTCCTCGTCTTGGAGGTCGAGCTCCTCAAGGGCAGCGTCGACATCGTCGCCGAGCTGGAGGTTCATGTCGTCTGCGTCGAGTTCGATCTCGGCGTCGGCGTCGGCGTCGAGTTCGTCCTCCACTTCTCCGGCGATGTCGAATTCGTTGTCTTCGCCGGTTATCTCGACTTCAACCGAATCGAGGTCATCCTCGTCGAAGTCGATGTCAAGGTCTTCTACTTCGTCGTCG
>RECL01000351.1 GCA_007694025.1 Spirochaetaceae bacterium | reverse complement strand
GCGTTCACCGACGAGGACTACTCCGAGTACCAGCCCGACGAAGCCGAGCCGAAGGCAAAGGAGCCGGAGCTCGAGGTCGAGGATCAGCTGGTTGACAGCGCGGGCATCGACGAAGACGAGATCCAGGGAGACTGAGTCCCCGCCCGAGCGGGTCCGCAGACCGTCGGTCGTGGTACGACCGACGGTTCGCATGTTCAGGATGGAGAAAGAGATGGAAATCAAGGCTTCCGACGTAAAGGAGCTCCGGCAGAAGACCGGAGCAGGCATGATGGACTGCAAGAAGGCGCTCGCAGAGTCCGGAGGCGACTTCGCGAAGGCGGAGAAGCTGTTGAAGGAGCTCGGCCTCGCTGCAGCCGCAAAGCGCAGCGGCCGTGCAACGAACGAGGGTCGCGTGTTCACCCACGTAACCGACTCCGCAGCGGCGATGGTCGAGATCTCCTGCGAGACGGATTTCGTCGCGCGCAATGACGACTTTGTCACGCTCGGCAACGCGATCGCGGCCGACATGGCGGCGACCGGTAAGGATATCTCCGACGACGCGTACCAGAATCGCCTCAAGGATGCGATGGTCACGATCAAGGAGAACATGACGCTCAGTCGCGGAATCGTTCTGAAGACCGCCGCTGGCCAGATGATTCGCGACTACATCCACGGTGACAGCGGGAAGATCGGAGTTCTGGTCAAGGTAGCGGCGGCAGACCCGTCGAAACTTGCCGATGAGCGGCTGAAGGCCTTCGCGTTCGACACGGCGCTGCACGTTGCGGCGTTCCGGCCTACGTTTCTGTCGGCCGAGCATGCGGATACTGCGTACGTTGCCGAGCAGCAGGAGATCTTCGTCGCGCAGGCGAAGCAGCTCGGCAAGCCCGAAAACGTGACGCAGGGTATCGCGGCGGGCAAGCTCAAGAAGCACCTGGCCGAAATCTGTCTGCTCGAGCAGGGCTTCGTGAAGGATGAGAAGCGCAGCGTGAGCCAGGCCGCGACCGATCTCGGCAAGGAGATCGGCACTACGGTCGACGTAGTCGAGTTCGCGTACTACATGGTCGGTGAAGACACCTGAGGACGGCGTATGGATCGTGTGATCAAGCAGGCCGAAGAAAAAATGAAGAAGACTCTGACGGCGCTCGATGAGGAGTTCAACACGCTTCGAACCGGTCGAGCCTCATCCGCGCTGTTCGACAAGGTCCGCGTCGAGTACTACGGCAACCCGACGCCACTGAACCAGGTCGCGACGATCTCGGTACCCGAAGCACGGCTGGTCGTGATCCAACCGTGGGACAAGTCGGTGATCGGTGAGATCGAAAAGGCCATTCAGAAGTCTGAGCTGTCGCTCAATCCGTCAAACGACGGAAAGGTCATCCGGATCAGTATTCCGCCGCTGACCGAAGAGCGACGCCGCGAGTACGTCAAGCTCGCGAAGAGCATGGCCGAGCAGAGCCGCGTGTCGGTACGGAATGTTCGCCGCGACGCAAACGACGAGCTCAAGAAGGCCGAAAAGGACGGAGAGATCAGCGAAGACGATCTCAAGCGCGCTGAAGACGAGGTGCAGAAGGTCACCGACGCGCACATCGAGCAGATCAACGCGCGCGTCGACGAGAAAGAGAAAGAGATCCTCGAGATCTGATGAACCGGCGACATCAGCTCGATCCCAACCGAATTCCCGAGCATGTTGCGATAATCATGGACGGGAACGGTCGGTGGGCCTCCGGGCGCGGCCTGCCCCGCTACCGTGGGCACCACGAAGGGCTGACCGCCGCCAAGCGTACCGTCAAGGGGGCTCGGGACATCGGGGTTCGAGTTCTGTCGCTGTTCACCTTCTCCACTGAGAACTGGAAGCGCGCCGAAGAAGAGGTGAGCTTCCTGATGAACCTGATCACGTCGCACCTGCGCCGGGAGTACGACTTCTACCGGGATAACTCGGTTCGTGTACTCCACAGCGGCGATATCGATGGACTACCTGTGAACCTCCAGACCGAAATAGCGTCGGTGACCGCCGACACGGCGCATCACGACGGCATCCTCGTGAACCTCGCGATCAACTACGGCGGACGCGACGAGATCGTCCGTTCGATCGCGCGGCTGACGCGCCGCGACGGCACCGATTCGCAGATCGACGCCGACACGGTGCGCGCGCACCTTGACCTTCCCGACCTGCCAGACCCCGACCTGGTCATCAGGACCGGCGGTGAGTATCGGTTGTCAAACTTTCTCCTGTGGCAATGCGCGTACAGCGAGCTCTACTTCACCGACGTGCTGTGGCCGGACTTCGGTGTCGATGATCTGATCGACGCGATTGTGGACTATCAGCGCCGTGAGCGACGATTCGGAGCAGTTCCATGCGCAACCTGACGCAGCGGACGATCGTGTTCTTCGTCGGCATAGCGGTCCTTGCGGTAGTGACGCTCGTCGTGCCCTTCGCGAACCTTCTGCTGCTGAACGCGATCGCGGTGGTCGTCTCCGCGCTCGGTGCGCGCGAACTCGGACGGTTGTTCGAGCGGCGTGATACGCACTTTGGGGCGGGTGCGGTCGTACTGCCGGTGCTCGGCGGTCTGTTGCCCCTCGTTCAGCTGTTGATCCTCAACGGCCTTCTTCCCGACGCGGCCCTCCTGTTCACGATCTACGCGGTTGTGTCGATGACGCTTCTTCTCCAGATCTTCCGTCGTTCGGTTGACGCGTTCGCTGACACACTCACGAACACCGCGGCTACGATCACGGTGTTCCTCTACCCAGGACTTTTTGTGTCGTACTTCGTGCGGCTGAGCAGCTTTGCGAACCCAGGCCCGCTCGTACTGCTGTTTCTCTGTACCGTGTTCTTCAACGACACACTCGCCTTTCTTGCGGGCTCTCTCTACCGGTCGCTGCGCTCGAAGCTGTCGGGAGGTCGGTGGTCGCCGACGGTACTCATTCCGGCGAGCCCGAACAAGACGATTGTCGGCTTCGTCGCCGGCCTCGCGGGCGCGCCGGTGACGATCCTCGTCGCGATGAGACTCTTTCCGACCGTTTTCCCCGGCCGTCCGGCCCACGCGCTCGTGTTCGGCGCCGCAATTGGAGCCGCAACGATCGCCGGCGACCTGATCGAAAGCGCGCTCAAGCGAAGCGCGACAAGCAAGGATTCGGGTTCGATCATCCCCGGCAGAGGAGGGATCCTCGACTCGGCCGATTCCGTGCTTTACGCGGCACCGGTCTTCTACTACCTTCTGGCGTACGTTGTATGATGATACTCAATATCGCTATCGGTCTGGTTGGTCTCGGTGTCGTGGTGTTCATCCACGAGCTCGGACACCTGCTGTCTGCCAAGGCGGTCGGGATTGAGGTCGAGGCGTTCTCCTTGGGCTGGGGACGCAAGCTTGCAGGAGTGTCGTGGCGGGGTACCGAGTACCGCATATCGGTGTTTCCGCTCGGCGGTTACTGCAAGATGAAGGGCGAACAGAGCTACACGAAGGCGATTGAACAGGACGCGAAGGTCATCGACGGTGAACCGGGCAGCTTCTTCGCCGCCCGGCCATGGCGTCGCATCGTTACACTCTTCGCAGGCCCACTGGCGAACCTGTTGTTCGCGATCGCGATACTCACCGTGGTCTGGTGGATCGGTTTCACCGTCGAAACCTTCCCGAACCGGATCGTTCTGGCTTCCGAGTTCGCTCCCGATTCAACGGCCACGGCGCAGACGCCAGCGGCCGCGGCGGCCGATCGCGCAGGACTTCGAACCGGCGACACCGTCGAATCGATCAATGGCCGCGTAGTGCAGACGTACGCGGATCTGCAACAGATCGTGGCGCAGAACGCGCTCAAGCCGCTCGAGTTCGTCGTCCGACG
>RECL01000344.1 GCA_007694025.1 Spirochaetaceae bacterium | reverse complement strand
TCGACCGGATCGACAGCGCCGGTGTTGCGTTCCTGGACGAGATACGCTCGGGCTCAGGCGCCCCGATTGCGATCGTCGGAGCGAAGGAGCCGGTTCAGGGCCTCATCGATCTCCTGGACACCGGTTCGGCGACTGCCAGGCCCGAGGTTGCGCGTGAACCGTGGCTCGGGAGGCTCGGCGGCGTGCTGATCGACGGTTGGGGGGCCGCAGCGGCGCACCTCAGGTTATCGTCGACGATCACATTCTGGTCGCTTGCAGCGCCGTTCGACCGGCGGTCGCGACGCCGCGGCGCGATCGCCGCGCAGTGTCGTACGATCGGTTCATCGGCGGTGCCGATCGTGGGGTTTCTGTCGCTCATTATCGGCGTGATCGTCGTGCTGCAGGCGGTGCTTCAACTGCGGCAATTCGGCGCCGACATCTTCGTCGTGGACCTGCTCGCGCTGTCGGTCAGCCGAGAGATGGGGCCGCTTATCACCGCGATCGTCGTCGCGGGGCGTAGCGGGTCTGCGATCGCGGCGCAGATCGCGACGATGAAGGTGACCGAGGAGCTTGACGCGCTGACCGTGATGGCGCTCGACCCGGTCAGGTACGTGATGGTACCGATGCTCATCGGCATGCTGATATCGATCCCCTTGCTCACCGCGCTGTCGATCATGGTTGGTATTGTCGGTGGAATGGTCGTGTCAGCGGTCACGGTTGGACTCGCCTTCGAGACGTTCATAGCGCGGCTTACCGACGTACTCGGATTCATTGACCTGTTCATCGGGATCGGGAAGAGTTTCTTCTTCGGCGCGGCCATCGTGTTCACCGGGTGCTACTGCGGCATGCGCTCGCACGGCGGATCGGAGGGCGTCGGGCGAGCGACGACCCAGTCGGTTGTGGCGTCGATCTTCGCGGTGATCGCGCTCGACGCGGTGTTCAGTCTTTTCTACCTGATATGATGATGGAGACCCGATGATCGATCATGCCGACAGACCCAGAACCGAACAGGCGGCGGTTTCGATCCACGACCTTCGCGTCCGATTCGGCGACACCGACGTGCTGCGCGGGGTCAGCGCCCGGTTCGTGCGCGGTGAGATAGCGGTCGTGCTCGGAGCGAGCGGGTCGGGGAAGACCACGCTGCTGAAGCACATCCTGGGGTTGCTGCGCCCGCAGCACGGACGCGTGGAGGTGCTCGGGGTCGAGCTGGCCGATGCTACGGAGTCCGAGCTTGCCGCGGTTCGCAGACGAATGGGCGTTCTGTTCCAGCAGGGAGCGCTCCTGAACTCCGCGACCGTGTTCGAGAACGTCCGAATACCGCTCGAGCAGCATGCCGTGCTGCCCGAAGCGGTGATGGATCGCATCGTGCGGACCAAGCTCGCGCTCGTTGGGCTTGAGTCGGCCGAAGCCGCTCTCCCGTCGGAGCTGTCGGGCGGAATGCGCAAGCGCGCGTCGCTTGCGCGTGCGCTCGCGCTCGATCCCGATCTCCTGCTGTGCGACGAGCCGTCGTCGGGGCTCGACCCTGTTACCGCGCGGTCGCTCGATCAGCTGCTCCGTGATCTTCAGCGCCGGCTCGGCATGACGATGATTGTGATCTCGCACGACATGGCCGGCATGCGCCGCACCGCCGATCGGGTTTTCTTCCTGCAGCGCGGACAGATCGCGTTCACCGGTACCGTCGACGAGGCCGATGCGTGCGATGTCGAAGAGGTGCGCGAATTCCTCAGCGCGGCGGTGTAGCCGCGGTCGCCCGGGCGATCGCCAGAAAAAACATGATTGACCGTCGCGGCGTCTGCAGGCACAATGATTAACGAGGCATCACACTAGTGGAACAGGCTGGCAGCGTACCGATACTCGATGCTCTTGAACAGCGCCTCGACGGCATCGCCGGTGCGATAGCCGCGTTCCGAGGCGGCGTTGACGACGTCGTCGTGCTCGACACAGTCGCCAACGGCGATGAGCCGGGTGAACTCTCTCCCGAGGAGTCCGACCTGTCGGGGATCAACCCCGGAGAGTCGGTTTTCGAGTTCGTCCTTGAACGAATCGTCCAGGGCCTCCACTCGCATCTAGGCGGGGCAGACCCGGAGCAGTTCGATCGGGTCGTCCGCAGCGCGCCCGAAATCGTCTGTACGCTCGACGGCGACGCGCGTGTCGTGTCGGTTAACGACCGGTTCTTCGAGCAGCTCGGGTATCCTCCCGAACAGGTTGTTGGTAGCCGCTTCTTTGAGTTCGTCAGCGACGGATTCGAGCACAAACTCGCCGCCCGCGTCCGCGGGCTGAGCGGTTCGCCCGAGCACGAAGTCTCCCGACCCGATGATATTCTGGTGCTGCGCGCGCGCCGGGAGAATGGCACCAATGTGTCGTTCGAATGCGTGACGATCCCCGCCGCCCGCGGAAGCGATCCGGTGCTCGTCGTCGTGCTGCGCGACATGTCGCTGCATCGGAGCCTGATCGATCAGCTGCGGGAGAGCAAGGACAACTACGACGCGCTGTCGGAGACGCTCACCGAGGCGATCGTCAGGATCGATGAATCGTTTCGTATCGTGTTTGCCAACTCCGCGGTCCGATCGACCTTCGGGTACGCAGCCGACGAGCTTCGCGGCCAGCCTTTCTCCATTCTCTTCCCCGACGCGATGTACGCCCGACACGAAGCGGAGTTTCGCAAGTACTTCTTCGTCGACGATCAGGATCGTCGCATGATCGGCATGCGGAACACCGTCGAGTTGCTCGGCAAGCACAAGAACCGGGGCGTCACGCCGATGGAGATGTCGTTCGGTAACGCGAAGGACTACCGCGGTCGCACGCTTACGTGCATCATCCGGGATATAACGCAGCGCAAGAACGCCGAGCGCCGACTGCGCAGACTCGCGTACCACGATCAGCTGACCGGGCTTGGCAACCGTGACCTGTTCGATATAGAGATCAGGAAGGTGCTCGAGCGGCCCGAAGCGCTCGCCGGCGGGATGGCTGCACTGCTGTTCCTGGATCTTGACGGGTTCAAGCAGATCAACGACACGATGGGTCACGACGCCGGCGATCAGCTGTTGATCGACACCGGAGCGCGTCTGTCGCGAACGCTTCGCGAGTCTGATTCGGTGTACCGGTTCGGCGGTGATGAGTTTGTAGTGCTGCTCGGGTACATCCACCAGCGTCGTGATGCGGCGGTTGTCGCGAACAAGATCCTGGGCGAAATCAGGCGTCCGTTCGAGTTGAGCAGCGCTACCGAAGGGGGGCGCAACACCGCCACTGTTGGTGTAAGCATCGGGATCGCGTTGATCCCGGTCGACGGGTCCACGATCGAAGCCGTGACCAAGGCCGCCGACCTTGCGATGTACCACGCCAAGGAATCGGGTAAGAATCGCTTTTCGTACTATCGCGTCGATCTCAACGATCGCGCGGTTGAACGCTGGGAGCTCGAACAGGGGATCCGGTCCGCGTTGGAGAACGGAGACTTCGATCTCCACTACCAGCCGATAGTCGACACCGACGGCGCGATCCGGGGACTCGAGGCGCTGCTGCGGTGGAATCACCGCACGAAGGGCGCCATCGCGCCTTCACGGTTCATCCCGGTGGCGGAGGAGACCGGTATCATCGTACCGCTCGGTAACTGGGTGCTCGAGACCGCGTGCCGCGACATCCGTCGGTGGAACGACTCCGGGCACCCCGATGTCTACGTGTCGGTCAACCTCTCCCCCCGCCAGTTCGACCAGCGCGACCTGGTCGAGACCGTCGGTGGCGCGTTCGAGCGAACCGGCGCCAATCCGGCGAACGTCCGGCTTGAGATCACCGAATCGTGCATTATGAGCGCTCCCGAAGAGGCGATCGAGCGGATGCACACGCTCAAGGCGCGGCATC
>RECL01000262.1 GCA_007694025.1 Spirochaetaceae bacterium | reverse complement strand
CGATGGGCAGCCTGGCGTACAAGGTCGAGCTCAAGCACGAGGACTACCGCAACGCAACGCTCCTGGTCAAAAGCCGCGCGAAGTTCGGCCTGATGACCGACCACCCGGTGATCCTCACGTATCAGCTGCGCGACAGCCTGAAGTACTTCCTGATCGCAGGGATGAGCGACGCCGAGGCGCTGTCGATCGTGACCGACCGCAACGCGCGCCTGCTGGGGCTGGACGCCGACCTGGGATCGGTGGAGCCGGGCAAGCTCGCGAGCCTGGTGGTCTGGGACCGCGAACCGCTCCATCTGGGAGCGTACCCGAAGCTGGTGCTGGCCGAAGGCACGGCGGTGCGCAGGAGAAAGTCTGACAGTCGAGGCAACTGATCACGACCGAGTCGGTATGTGTGTACAAATCCCGTACGCTGTGCTATCTTGGGAACGGAGGTGTCCTTTCCATGGCAACCCGCAGCGAGCGCATAGAACTCCGCGCGAAACCCGAGGTGAAGGCCGTAATCGAGCGGGCGGCTCAGCTTCGTCACACTACCGTTTCTGCGTACTTGCTGGAAACGGCGTTTCAGAGGGCTCAGTCCGATCTGAAGGAGACCGAGACGCTGGTCCTGAGTGAGAAGGATCGTACCCGGTTCTTCGCCCTCATTGATTCTCCCCCAGAACCCAATAGCGCACTGCGCTCGCTCTTTCGGGATTCGCAGACGTGACGCTGACCCTGGTGCCAATCACCAGGTCATTGAGCAAAGCACCGTTCGACTGCGGATACCGGGAACTCAACCATTATCTACGCCACTACGCGCTGAAGAATGATCGACTCTCCATCGGCAAGACCTTCGTCGCCACGACCGAGACCGGCGAGGTCGCAGGGTACCTGACCATCAGCACGGCCGGGATCGCCGCGGAGTCGCTGCCCGAAGAGCTGCGGGCGTCGCTTCCGCGCTACCCGGTTCCCGCGATGCGTGTCGGAAAACTCGCCGTCGACCGGCAGTTCCAGGGTGCGGGGGTAGGCCGATGGCTACTCACGCAAGCCTTTCGAAAGGCCGTAGTCGTGTCCCAACACGTCGGCATGTACGCGGTCCTGGTTGACGCCATCGACGAGAAGGCGAAGGCCTTCTACGTGAAGTACGGGTTCATTCCGTTTGAGGGCCATCCGCTGACCCTGTTTCTGCCCGTAGCGACGATCGTCGCGGCAATGGAATGAACGGCGTTCACCACACGGGAGCCGACGATTCTGTAGATGCGCAAGAACTCTCCCACGAAGCGTCGGGCCCAGGGATACGGAGCAGGTTCGTCAGTTGCGATAGCAGGCGAAGCCGCTACCACGGCCGTTCGTGGCCACGGTAGTCGGTCAGGACAGGACGGTCTTCGTCGTCGCGCGGCGCGGTGAAGAACGGGATCGCGTACGCGGCGGCTTCGTGCGGTTCGAGGTCGTTTGTAACGAGCGTACGATCAGTCGCCCGCGACAAACCGGAGGCAAATCACGGTGCCATCAGAGTTGCTTACCGTCAGCTCGGCCTGAAGCTGTTGGGCGAGTGCGGAGATGATTGTGAATCCAGTGGTGGTCGCCCGGTGGAAGTCGGTACCGTGGGGAATACCGACACCGTTATCCTGAACCGATAGCTCGATCTGATCGCTCGATTGCCGCACCGACACCAAGATGCGGGGAGACTCCGGGCATGCCACGAACGCGTGCTTGTACGCGTTGGTCAGAAGCTCGGTCAGGAGCAGTCCGCACGGGACGGCCTGGATGATCGGCAGGTACACCCGTTCGGGCACGGCGTCAACCTGAACCTGCGCCCCTACCGTGTTGTACGCACCCGATACCTCGCGAACCATGTCTTGCGTGTAGGCAACAAGGTCAACGCGCGCGAAGTCTTCGGACTGGTAGAGCCGCTCGTGAATCCGCGCCATCGCGAGTACCCGCTGACGAACATCGCGCAGCAGATCATCCGAACTGGCCCGATCGGTATCGCTGAGACTCACCAGGCTCGCCACTACCTGCAGGTTGTTCTTCACCCGGTGGTGCACTTCCTTCAGGAGCGCCTCTTTTTCACGCAAGGAGTTCGCCAGGGCTTCCTGCGCGCGCAAGCTTTCGGTGATGTCGCGCGTGATCGTGAGAACGGACTTCACCTGATCGTGTTCGTCGAACTCGGGCACGGCACGCATTTCGTAGTCGTGGGGAACTCCGGCGGCGTCGGGAAACCGAAACAGCTCAGTCGTGGGCCCCGCGGTATCAATGACCAACTGAAGTGCGCTCTGCCACTGCTCGATGAGTGGAGACGGCATACCAAGGTCGGCGTGCGTCTTGCCGATGAACGCGCTTCGCGGGATCCCGGAAACCCGTTCCCCCTCATCGTTGACAAAGGTGTGTCGCAGGTTCCGGTCAAATCGCGTGATGATGTCGGGGGCGTTCTCCGTAATGGCCTGGAGTTCACGCTGCCGTTCGCGGAGTTCCCGTCGCGCGCGTCTCATCTTCCCGCGAGACCGCAGGAGCGCCGCTATCAGTGCAGACTGCGAGATAACGAAGACCAGAGCGGCTACAATGTAGGGCCAATACTGCTCGAAGACCGAAATCTGGCGATCATGGAGGACTGCATCAGGCGGAAGGTTTCGCAGAGGCACCCCGCTTGAGCGTAGAAGGGGATAGTTAACCATCGTGACGTTTGGACTCTCCATCACTGGTGGGATACTCGCGGGCGGTTCGCCGGCAAGAACCCGAAGCGCAAGATCGGTGGCGGTGTTCGCCTGCTCCGTGGCAGATGCGACTACACCCGCAAACGCACCCGCGTGGATTGTGAAGTCCCAGAGGCTGAATACCGGAACGTCGGTGACGCTCTTGATGAGCTGGAAATTGTCGCGCACCGACATGCGTCCGCCGTCGGCAGCGTGAAAGAGGCTCAGGTAAAGAATCGCGTCGCCATCGCCAAGCCGCGAGAGAACACTCAGCACTTCCGGCGCGCGGAGGTCGTACAGCTCCGTAAACGCAACACTCGACTCGTAACGCGGCCGAATCGCCTCAAACCGTTCGACGTTCAGCCGCCCCGTGAGCGACCCATCGCTGATGACCGCGAAGCGATCCGCGTGTGGCCGAAGTTCCAGCGCAAGGTCGATGGTCCTCTGGATGTCGAGCGCTTCGTTTACGCCGGTGTAGTCGGAGTACCCTTCGAGCCGGTACGGCTCGAAATCGTTGACACCGCAGAATACAACGGGAGTCAGACCGAAGATGCGCTGTTTGCGCTCAAAGAGAAAATCAAGCGCTGGATCGTCGGTCGCGATGATAAGATCGAAGTAGAGACCCGCCGCGGTGTATCGGTGGCGGTAGAGCTGTTCGAGCGCGTCGAAGGTATCGGCGGTATGCGGGCGCTGCGTGTCCATGTACTCGATGTAGAGCTCGATGTCATCGTAAGGATGGAAGCGTTCCACGAAGGTGGCCTGCATGGAGTCGGTCCAGTCGTAGCCTGGGTGGTAGGAGTGAAGAACCAACACGCGGCGCGCGGCATCAGCATTGATGGAAACCGACGATACGAGCAGCACGCACACGACTGCCGACATGACCAAGCGAGCGAACGGGACGCGGGGAACGAGCGGCCGTCGGTTGCGCACGGGTATCAGTATATGCCATTCGCGCGACATTTGCGCGGATCAGGACCCGGTTACGCAGGAACTGGTGCCGAAATTGTTGACGACCGAGTCCGGGAGCACGCGGTGCTCTGCCTGCTGGCACCGCGTGCACTCTGTCTCATGCGAGCAGGTACTTCGGCATCTCTGATGATCGCAGCGCAACGCTGCGGACGCTCACCTCGCCGCGCTTCAGACGTACCGCTGGTGGGTTTTCATACTCATGGAGCCAGATGCG
>RECL01000093.1 GCA_007694025.1 Spirochaetaceae bacterium | reverse complement strand
CGCGGTGCGCGATGTGCTGTTCGAGCGGCTCGCCGCCGCCGGCCTCACCGATGCGTATAGAGAAGAGAACCGCAAACGTCAGGAGCGCGTCCCGGACGTCAATCGCAAACCCGGCGTGTTCCGGTCGGGCCGCCACAAGCGGATGACGCGCGACCAGAAGCGCGAGTTCGAGCGGCTCTACGATATCCGCGACCGGCACGCGCAGGCGCTCGACCTGCCGCCGAATACAGTAGTCGCGAACGACGACCTGTTCGCGCTCGCCGCGGGCACGATCACCCCCGACCAGATCCGCGGCAACCGCCGATTGCCCGACGCGACGCTCCGCCAGATCCGAATCGAGATGGCCGGGTAGGGGGGCAAACCGCAGCGTGCCGCGCCAACCCCGTGGCGTGGCGCCTGAACTCCGTGCGGCTGGAGATGCCCGCGCCGCGGCTACACCCCAGCGTGGCGCGCAATCCCCGCGTCGGGTCAGCCGCCGCTCACCCGGTGCGCGTCGGCGGCCTCCCAGTCACGCCGGAGCACCGCCATCACGTGCTCGTCGTGGTGGCGGCCGTCGCGGTAGACCGCGTCGCGGAGCGTTCCTTCCACCGTGAAGCCCGCCTTCTCGTACGCGCGGCGCGCGCGCTCGTTGAACGAGTAGACGTAGAGCTGGACGCGGTTCAGGTTCAGCTCCAGGAACGCGTAGCGCACCGCCAGGCGGGTCGCGTCGGTCCCGTAGCCCTGACCCCACGCCGACTTGTCACCGATCGCGATCCCGAAGAGGCACTTGCGGATGCGCCAGTTCACGTCGAACAGGCTGGTCGTTCCGATGAGCGCTCCGGTGTCGATGCGACGGATCGCGAACATGAAGACGTCCTTGTTCTTGCGCATCGACTCGAACCACTCCAGCTCGTCCTCTACGGTGAACGGAAACGCCGCAGCCTGCGACAGATTCCCGATCAGCTCCAGATCGCGCCACCACGGGCCGAACGTATCCACATCGGCGCGGTCGAGCGCGTCCAGACGGACGAGCTCTCCGCGAAGCAGATCGTTACCGAGCATTGATGTACCCGCGGGCGCCAGCACATCGGCCGCGCTGTCTATGGTGTTGCGTTTCATTGGAGGTCGAGTCTACCACGCGGCGAGCGGGTCGCGGAACCGGTTGGGCGGGCGGTCGCGCGCGGTTGCCCCCCGGGGCGTTGGAGAATCGCGGTCGCTGTGATACAAAGCTGAGTGAGAGGATCAACATGAGGCGACTGCTCGGACTGGTGGCTGTGTGCGTGGTTGCGGGAAGCTCGTGCGTCGGGTTCGGGTCGGTTGGCGCGCAGCCGAATGCGCCTGCGATTGTCGAGATCCGACTCGATCCGACCGCCGGACACACCCCGGCGATCGGCGTGAATGAGTTTGGTGACAGCGGCGGGATCCAGTTCTCCGCCGGGAACCTGATCCCCGACAGCGGCTTCGAGCCGATCAGCATGCGCCGCTTCTGGCGCGTCACCGCGACCGGCTCTGACAAGGGGTATCCGTGGATCGAGGTCGACGGCGGCGGGATGACCGACTGGGATCTGGTCACGACCGGCTACCTGAACGGCGCCACGTACCGTATCTACCGGATCGTCGACGCAGCCGGTGAGCCGCTTCGGATCTCCGGTGACTATCTGGATACGTCGCGCGCCGATCGCTTCGTACGCGTCGGCGTCGGTCGCGTGCCGGATGCCGGAGCGCGCGGCCTGCGGCTCGGCGGCTGGGTCGACGAACCCGGCGAGCAGCGGATCTATCTGGACGGTCCGGCGCCCCGCGCCTGGGACTACATCGTCTTCGACAAGCGCACCATCGACCCCGACCCGCGCTGGTCGCACCCGCGTCTGGCCGGCAATGGCCACACCGATGCGGTATCAGAAACGTGGCGCCGCGGGTGGGGATCGGAGCAGGCAGACATCGAGCTCGCGCGCCGGCCTCACGGCGCACCGCCGCCGCCACAGATGCGCTTTCCCGGAGATACGGCGTTTCGCGTCACGTCGCGCGCGCGTGGCATTCAGAGCGTGCACGGTCCCTACATTTTCTTCCCGATCAACGACAATCCCGAAGGCAATTGGTACGGGACGCTCGAACCCGGGCAGACGTACCGCTACGAGGTGTGGATGCGGCAGGAGGGGCTCGGCGACGCGGGTCGGGTCGAGCTCGGTTTCTTCAGCCTCTACGATGGCATCGCGGAGAGCTTCACTGTCGACGGGTCGTGGCGCCGCTACGGGTATACGTTCACCGCTCCCGATCGTCCGACGCGCGACGGGTGGCACGGGGGACCAGCGGTCCGGTTCACCGGACCGGGAGTCCTGGAGATGGACAACATCCGTCTGTTCCGGATCGATGCTCCTGAGCAGGCCGACGCGCTCTTCGTGCCGAGCCCGATGATGATCGACGAGCTCCTTCGCAGCCAGCCCGAGCACGGCGAAAAGGGCTTCATCCGCAGCATGTCGGTGCTGATGAACAACGCGACGATGGCGAGCCTGCTTTCCACGCATCGCGACGCCGAGATCGTCTACGACTGGTACATCGCCGTGCAGCCCGCGTCGAACATGACGCTCCCCCGCTTCCTGGACTACACGCTTCGCACCGGCGACAGCCCAGGGACGCGGATGAAGCCGTGGCTCAACGTGAGCAGCCGCGCGAGCGAGGAAGAGTGGCTGATGCTGATGGAGTATCTGGCCGCTCCGATCGATCCGACCGATCCCGCCGACGTCGAGGCGAAGCCGTGGGCGTTCCTGCGCTACACGCAGCGCGGGATACCGACCCCGTGGACCGACGAGTTCGCGAAGATCACCGTCGAGTTCGCGAACGAGACGTGGCACAACCGAGCGGTCGAAGACCAGTGGCACGGGTGGCACCGCTTCCATTGGGTCCATCAGGGCAGCCACGAGTTCGGGCTCTGGGCCGAGTTCATCGGGACGCACCTCAGGCGTAACTCGCCGTGGTTCTCCGCCGCGCGCGACGCCGGGACGATCGAGCTCCTGATGGGCAGCAACTATCAGGACTACGCCGAGCGCGCGCTGCCCTACACATCGGAGGTCACCGCGATCGGACACACGACCTACGTGGGGCCGCGCTGGGAGACCGGCGACGAGCCGAACTCGGTGTTCGACGACCACGGCGTGCAGGCGACGCTTCTGGGGTACGCGGCGGGGCTCGACCGCGAGTTCGACCGGTACCGGCAGCAGCGTGAAGCACTCGCCTCATCGGGCCGGCCGTACTCGCTCTACGCGTACGAAGGCGGGCCGAGCGGCTACTCGCTGCCGGGTTCGGCCCCGGCCGACGCGGTCGAGGTGGCAGAGCGCTACGGGAAGAGCCTCGCGATGGCGGTCGCGTCGTTCGACGCGTGGCTTGCCGCGTACCAGGCGGGGTTCTCGGAGATGGGCTACCTGGCGTTCGCGCAGGGCGGGTACTGGAGCTCGCACACGTCGATCCGCGAAGGCTTCCGGCCGCACGCCGCGTGGCTCGCGCTGACGATGCGTAACCGCTACCTCTCCGGTACGATGATCACCGCCGACGTCGTGTCGGCACCGACGATCAGGTGGGCGGGTCGGACGATCCCGCTCGTGGGCGCATACGCGTTCAGAGACGGATCACGCGTCGCGATCGCGCTCGTGTCGCGGAAGCTCGGCGGTGTTCGTGACGGCGTCGACTACGGCGACGGGTCCACCGAAGTGACGCTGCGGCTACCCGCAGCACCCGTCGGCGCCGCGACGCTCTACGCGCTCGACGGCGACCCGCGCGCGAGCAACCGCTTCGCCGATCAGATCCGCATCCGCGAGCGGTCGGTCACGCTCGGCCGCGAGTCGACCGTGACGCTCCCCGAAGGGTCGATCCACATCTACGTGATCGACAC
>RECL01000319.1 GCA_007694025.1 Spirochaetaceae bacterium | reverse complement strand
ACTCGCTTCGATCATACATTTCGCGGCTAGTTGCGCCAATACACAATGGGGCTGATGCATTCTTAGGCAGGAGTCGACCATTTGACGCATGCTTCCCGGGCTCGTATAATGAAATATGCTGTGTATGTTGGCAATTATCATGATAATTGCTGGTATAGTTGGCGTTTTTCTAAAGTTGGAGGTGCCATATGACTCGGCCTTATATTCGACGCGTCCTTGAAATCGGACCGATCCTTGCCGAGCGGTCACTCTTCCTGTTCGGCCCCCGTCAGACGGGTAAATCCTCCTATATACGCGAAGAACTCGTGGGGGTAGTGGCACTGTCCTGGAACCTGCTTGACCGTGGACTGTACCTTCAGGTTCTCGCCGATCCAACCCTGCTCAGAAAAGAGGTGGAAGCACGGAGTCTGCGGGACTGCGTGGTTTGCATCGATGAAATTCAGAAAGTCCCCGAATTGCTCGATGAAATTCACCTCCTGATCGAGGAGCGTGGTATCCGCTTCCTTCTATCCGGTTCAAGCGCGCGCCGGCTGAAAGCAGCAGGAACCAATCTGCTTGGCGGACGCGCGAGAACCCGAAACTTCCATCCCTTTGTCTGGCCGGAACTGCGGGAGCTTGATTTTTCGCTGGACAGAGTCATGGAGCGGGGTCTTATACCTCCGCACTGGCTTTCCGGTTCGCCCGATGAGGATCTGGCGGCCTACGTTGATACGTACCTCAA
The DNA here is from genome assembly GCA_007694025.1 of Spirochaetaceae bacterium. Classification (GTDB taxonomy): domain Bacteria; phylum Spirochaetota; class Spirochaetia; order DSM-27196; family SLST01; genus SLST01. Next base: position 3,187 of record RECL01000319.1, on the reverse strand, counting down.
AGAAGAAATAGCGGCCGAGGGTCTCGCACGAAACCTTCCGGCCTTTGCGCGCTTTCTTCAAACTGCGGCCGCAACCAATGCGCGCATGCTCAATTACTCCAATGTTGCCGGCGATGCCCAAGTGCCGCGTCAAACTGTGAAGGACTGGTTTGGCATTCTCATCGACACACTGCTGGGCTACGAGCTACCGGCCTGGAAACGAAGCACCAAACGTAAATCCATCGAGACAGCCAAGTTCTACTTCTTCGATCTCGGAGTCGTGCGCGCGCTCAGACGGCTCCCGCCGCCCGTCCCGGGGAGCTCGGAATACGGCGACTTCTTCGAACACTTCATTTTTATGGAGCTACGCGCCTGGATCGATTACCGCAGACCAAGGACGCTACTGTCGTACTGGCGATCGACGGCGAACCACGAGGTGGACTTCATCCTGGACGACGAAGTAGCCATCGAGGTTAAGGCAGCCAACCGGGCCCAGGGCAAGCACCTGGCCGGCTTGCGCGCGCTGCGCGAGGAAGGAGTGCTACGACGTTTCATTCTCGTCTGCCGGGAGGAACGCCCTCTGCTCATCGACGGAATCGAAGCTCTGCCCTGGCGGTACTTCCTCGATGAACTGTGGGCCGGCCGGATCATGGGCAGGTCGTGATCGGCGCCGGCGACGAGACGTCGCGCGATAACTCGAAATCGGTTCATCACCTCTGACCCGGCCGATAGACACGCGTCCCGACGCGTGCAAGACTTGGCGGTACGGAGGCAACATGGCCGAGACACGGAAGACAATCGGGCTCTCTGATGCCGCAGCGTCGGCGGGGGCCGGCCGCGGTACGATAACCGACCGTCGGCATATTTCGCTCGGGAGCGAGATTCCGACCGAGTCGTACTCGGATCAGCCGAAGATCGTCCGGACCGACGACGGCGCGTGGCTCTGCTGCATCACGACCGGATCCGGTCACGAGGGCGAAGGCGGGCAACACGTAATCACGATGCGGAGCGCCGACCGCGGTGCGACGTGGAGCGATCCCGTCGACGTCGAGCCGGCCGACGGACCGGAAGCATCGTACGCGTGCATGCTGAAAGTTCCGTCCGGACGCGTGTACTGCTTCTACAACCACAACACCGATAACATCCGTGAAGTCGACGTCGACCCGCGCGGTGTGCCGGGCTACGAGGGCGCTTCACCGTACCCCGACGGGAAGGTGCGTCGCGTGGACTCGCTCGGCCGGTTTGTGTTCAAATACTCCGACGACGCCGGCCACTCGTGGAGCGCCGAGCGGTACGAGATCGGCGTGCGCGAGACCGAGATCGACCGGACGAACGTGACCGGTGGAAAGGTTCGCTTCTTCTGGAACGTGAGTAACCCTTTTGTGCACGACGGGGCGGGCTACGTCTCGCTCTACAAGGTCGGGGGATTTGGCCCGGGGTTTTTCGTACGGAACGAGGGAGTTCTTCTGCGCAGTGGAAACATCCTCACCGAGACCGATCCCGCGAAGATCGTCTGGGAGACTCTGCCGGACGGCGAGGTCGGGCTCCGCGCGCCGGAGGGAGCAGGTCCGATCTCCGCCGAGCACTCGTACGCGACGATGAGCGACGGCTCGATCTACAGCGTCTACCGGACGGTCGACGGGTATCCCGCGTGCAGTTACTCTCGCGACGGCGGGCGCACGTGGGAGCCGGCCCGGTACGCGACGTACCGCGACGGCCGGCGTATCAAGAATCCGCGCGCGGCGAACTTCGCGTGGCGCCTGTCCGACGGCTCGTATCTGTACTGGTTTCACAACCACGGAGGGCCGGTTGTACCGGAGCTCATGAAAAAAGACGCAGGCTACCCGTACGAGAACCGGAACCCGGTGTGGCTCTGCTGGGGCCGGGAAGCCGACGGTCCGGACGGAAGGGTCATCGAGTGGAGCGAACCGGAGATCGTGCTGTACGACGACGACCCGAAGATCCGGATGAGCTACCCGGATCTCATCGAGCAGGACGGCCGGATCTACCTCGCCGAGACCCAGAAGGATATCGCGCGCGTGCACGAGATCGATCCGGAGTTCCTCGCGATACTACGCACTCAGTTCGAGATCAGGGCCGTCTCCCGACGCGGACTCGTCGCGAATGTCGAACCGACCGCGCTTCCGATGACGGTTCCGGCGCCGCGCATCGGCAAATTCCTCGAGCGCGATGCCGGGCGCGCCGACCACGGCTCGCGTGATCTCCGCGCCGGGTTCACGATTGATCTCGAGTTCACGCTCGACGACGTCGCCGACGGTGGAATCCTCTACGACACGCGGACTCCCGACGGCCGCGGTGTCGCGGTCTGTCTCGGTGCGAACGGAAGACTCACGCTCTCGATGAGCGACGGTCAAACGACCGGCGTCGCGACGAGCGACCGCGGCGTCGTCTCAGCCGGCAAGAGGCACCACGCAGCGATCATCGTCGACGGCGGCCCGAAAGTGATCGTGTTTGTGACCGACGGCCGGGTGAACGACGGCGGTGCCGAGCGGCAGTTCGGGTGGAGCCGCTTCAGTCCGATCACGCAGGACGTACGCGGAGCCGACGAGCTCCGGCTCGGCGTCGGGCTCAGCGGGCGAATCCACGCGCTCCGCGTCTACGACCGCGCTCTCATGGTGACCGAAGCGATCGGCAACTCTCGCGCGCACCGAATGCCGTGATCGACGCGGCTCATCGTAAATTGGTCCGGACGGATCACGATGATCCGTAAATTGGTTCGTTGCTCGTCCCGCGGCAGGCGGCCTTGAAACCGGATCGGGCGATTGCCGTCCCATTCGGCGCTTGCGTCGGGTTTCCGCGCGTCGGAAGATCCGATCCGCAGACAGGCCGCGTCGAAACCGATGGGCTGCCGCGTGTACTCGTCGACACCAATATCGACTATGTCGATCTCATTAAGATTCGTACGGATCAGTCTATAGAGGTGAATCACTAACCGCCTCACCCTGATATCTGTCCTGATGTTCATGCGGAGGCCATCTCTGTGTGAAGGAGAACGAACTAGAAAGAATAGTGAAATACCCGAAGGAAGCCGATCGTCATAGCAACGACCGGCTCCCACTCTGAGGACAACGGTCAAGCGTCCCGTCGGACGCCTATCGCGTGCCGAGCTCCAGGAACTGCTGATAGTCGTAGGGAATCTCCAGAGCAGCCCGATACCAGGCGGTCTTGCGGACTTCGGGCTCGAATC
>RECL01000041.1 GCA_007694025.1 Spirochaetaceae bacterium | reverse complement strand
TGCCGTCCGTCGCCGCTGTTGTCGTACCGGAGGTTGAACGTCATCACTCGCAGTTCCATCACAGCCTCTCGGTTCGATCCTGCCAGACGGTTACCGGATCATACCGGCTCGGCCGGTGCGGAGTCGACCTCACCACCGGTCACTCGCCCCATGATCAGGAAGGCGATCGCCATCATGATCGCCGAGTAGACGAAGATCATCCGCAACCCGACGGTGCCGCCGAACCCGATCGTGAAGAGGTCGATCACGGCTCCGCTCAGCGGCGGCGACGTGATCGCGGCTCCCTGACTGAAGAAGTAGTAGAGGCCGGTGTAGATACCCATGTTGCTGAACGTTGCCATCTGCCAGAGCATCGGGAACGAGTTCGTGATGACCGATCCCCACATCATCCCGAAGCAGAAGAGGATGAAGAGGAAGATCATCCAGGCCGCCTGCGGCGGCACGCCCGCGAGCTGCACGAGCGGAGCGTGCACGAACATCAGCAGGAGCGCGATCACGATGCCGACCAGGCAGAAGCGGATCACCCGCCGCCGTCCAAACCGGTGCGCGATGATGCCGGAGGGGATCGCGAGCAGCAGATACCCTATCGCCACGGCACCGGGAGAGAGGCCGGCGAGCCCTTCGCTGACGCCAAGCACCTCACGGCTGTAGATCCCCATGAACGGCAGCACTCCCTGGTAGCCGAGGAACCAGAAGAAGAGCGACAGGAGGATCAGCATCGCACTGCGGTCGTCTCCGCCGAACACGAGCTTCAGCGAATCAAGAAGCTTCGTGCGCTCGCGCTTTTCGCGCGCCGCGGCGCTCTCACGAACGAAGGTGAACAGAAGCAGCGTTGCGACGATCACGAGCAACCCGGCGATGATAAACGGGAGCCGCCGCTGCGTCTGTCCAATGAGAGGCAGCGTCAGCTGCAGGTCCATCAGCGGCGCGAGGACGATCGTGCCGACGATCGCTGCGATCGCTCCCATCGTGTTGATGACGCCGTTGGCCTCGCTTCGGAACTCGCCCGGAATCGTGTCCGGCATGAGCGCGACCACCGGACCGCGGGCGGCCTGTTTCGCAAGGTTCAGGAAGAAGATCAGCACGATGATCAGAAGGAGACTTCCGGACGGAAGCCCTCCGTAGGGCAGGAGCGCAAAGAAGATCCCCGACAGCGGGACGGTGATGAGGATCCAGGGCATTCGTCTGCCGATCCTGGTATTCGTGTTGTCAGACAGGTTCGACACGATCGGGATAAGGAAGAGTGCGAGCAGATTGTCGAAGGTCATGATCACGCCGATCAGGAAGCGCGACGCGACGAAGTCCTGGAGGAAGATCGGCACGTAGGTGTCGTAGAGCGGATCCATCAGGCCCATCGTGAAGAACCCAAGTCCGATCAGCACCGTTATCCGGTAGAACCCCTTCGGAAGCGCACTCTTGGAATCGCTCATAATGGGGCATTGTAGTGCGGAACCCGACGGGTAGCAATCGCAGCGCGATGCACTCACGCACCAACTGGAGACTGGCGCCGTCCTTAGTGACCATAGTTGAAGCAGCAGACGCATAGCGCGTGACTAGTAGTGCGGAGGATGCGGCCGGGTGATCGAGAACCAGACCGTCGAGTACAAGCAGAGCTGGCGCGATGAGTACCTCAAGTGGGTCTGCGGACTGGCCAACGCAAACGGCGGCATTCTGGAGATCGGCAAGGATGACGGGGGAGTTATCGTCGCTCTGAAAGACGCGACACGTCTGCTCGAAGAGCTGCCGAACAAGGTACTAAGCGGCCTCGGGATCGTGGCCGACGTTGATCTCATTGGCGAGGCCAACGCGTCGTTCATCCGGATGACCGTCGAGCCCTATCCGTACCCCGTGAGCTATCGTGGCGTGTACTACCTGCGAAGCGGCAGCACCAACCAGCAACTGAAAGGCGCCGCGCTCGACCGGTTCATCCTCCGCAAGCAGGGACGCCACTGGGACGACGTGCCGCAGCCCGGACTGAACGTGGACGCGTGCGACCCCGCCGCCTTTCGCGCCTTTCGGGAGAAGGCCGCCGCGAGCGGGCGCATTCAGGTTGAGGAACAGGCCGACGGCGCAGCGGAAATCCTGGACGGGCTCAGGCTCCGCGAGTCCGGACGCCTGAAGCGCGCCGCAGCGCTCCTCTTCCATCCCGATCCCGAGCGCTTCGTTCCGGGGGCGTTCGTCAAGATCGGCTACTTCGTGACGACGGACGACCTGCGCTACCACAATGAGGTGCGCGGACACCTTTTCGGACAGATCGAACAGACCGTCGACCTGCTCTCCGCCAAGTACCTCAAGGCCGACGTTGGCTACAACGGGCTTCAGCGCGTCGAGCGATACCCCGTGCCGCGTGGCGCGGTGCGGGAAGCGCTGCTGAACGCGCTTGTTCACAAGGACTACGCGAGCGGCGCCCCCGTGCAGATCAGCGTCTACAAGGATCGCGTCATCTTCTGGAATCCCGGGCGCCTCCCGGACGATTGGACCGTCGATCGACTTCTATCGCAGCACCCTTCGCATCCCTCCAATCCCCTGCTGGCGGACGCGTTCTTTCGTGCCGGCTACATAGAAGCGTGGGGGCGCGGAATCGAGAAGATGCTGCGGGCGTGTCGCGAGGACGGCGTGCCCGAGCCGCGCCTGCAGGCAGACGCGACTGGAGTCCAGGTTACCTTCCCGACCAGCACCAGGTTGGCACTAAGTCGGCACCAGGTCTATGTGCTGCGTAAGTCCATGAACGAGAGCAAATTAGTCGATCTAATGGCCGCTCTTGGCCGCACGGACCGCACCAAGTTCCGAAACCAGATACTCGGCCCGCTGCTCGAGGAGGGCCTGGTTGAAATGGGCAGGCCAAACACCCCCACCAGTAGCAGGCAGACCTACCGAATCACCGAGCTCGGGCGAGCCACGCTCGCGCGGCTCGAAACCAGTTGACAACTGATTGCCGGCTCGATATTTTGTTCGAGTATCGAAATGAACGATAGTCGAACCATCGATGCTGCCGGGCGACTCGAGCGGCTGTTGCTCGATATGCACTACGCGCTGATCAGGCTCTCACGCGACAAGCTGCGAGAGCTCAACATGACGCCGCCGCGATTCCACCTGCTGTCGCGCGTGATTCACGGTGCGCCGCTCGACATGGGGACGCTCCACGACGCGGTGCACGTGTCAAAGAGCACGCTCACATCGGTGGTAGACGGGTTGGTCGCAGACGGGCTGATCGAACGCGATCGATCGCCGACCGATCGGCGCAGAGTCGTACTGACCCCGACCGAAGAGGGGCGACGCGTGCTCGATACGCTGCGGCAGATCCGCTGCTCGCACCTGGAGCACGCGCTCGCGACCGTGCCGATCAGAGACCTGGCCGTCGTCGAGCGATCGCTCGACGCGGTCGTCGCATTCCTCAAACGCGCCGACGAAGGAGACGCCGATGGCTGCACTCGCACGACTGTTTAGGTACCTCAGAAACTATCGCGGGCAGACCGCCTGGTCGCTCGTATTCATGCTGATCGCGGCCGCGATGTCGCTCGTACAGCCGCTGCTCACGCAGCGTGCGATCGACCTGGGGGTGACTCCCGGGGAGGTCGGGCCGGTCGTGTTCTGGTCGCTGATCCTGATCGGCGCCGCGGTTGTGTCAGGAGGGCTCCACCTGCTCGGCGGGGTACTCCTGTCGTACGCAGGCCAGGGCATGGCGTTCGAAATCCGAAACGACCTGTTCAAGCGAATAATGTCGTTCTCGTACTCGAATCTGGACCGCTGGCGCACCGGAGAGCTTCTGGTGCGGACGAACTCAGACGTGAACACGGTGCGGATGTTCGTTCGGATGGGGCTCTTTCTGATGCTCCAGTCGATCATCACGCTGGTCGGGAGCCTGGTCATCATGTACCAGGTAAACGCGCGGCTGAGCATCGTGATGTTCATCGTCCT
>RECL01000392.1 GCA_007694025.1 Spirochaetaceae bacterium | reverse complement strand
GAGATAGGCCTCTTCATCGTCGCGAGCGACACACCGGAGTACATCTCCCCCGCGACAAGCATGCTGCTTCAGGGACGGATCCAGGGCGGTCAACGGTACGCCGGTACCTTCGACGTGAACGCGAGCTGCTCGAGCTTCGTCGCCGCGCTCCACACGGCGCAGGCGATTGTGAAGGCCGATCGCGCGATCCGCTACGCGTGCGTCGTCGGGCTCTACAACATGCCCGCGTACGTTCGCCCCGGCGATGTCTTTGGCTACTCGATCTTCGCCGACGGCGCGGCCGCGTTCATCATAGAGGACGGCGACGGCTACCTTGGTGGGCAGCTCCTGTCCGACGGCACGCAGTACGACTACGTCGGTGTCTACTCGGGCGGAACGCGCCGGCCGGTTACGCCTGAGCGGCTCGCGTCGGGTCAGTACGGGCTGGAGCTGCTCAAGCGCCTGCCCGGCGACCGCAACGTGAAACTGTGGCCCGACATGGTCGACACGCTGCTCACGAAGATCGGTGGCAGCCGCGACCAGATCGACCACTACCTCTTTACGCAGATCAACCAGTCCGTCATCCACGAGGTGATGGGAATCCTTGGCCAGCCGCTGTCAAAGACGACGACCGTGATGGACCGCTACGGCTACACCGGTAGCGCGTGCATCCCGATGGCGTTCCACACCGCCGTCACCGAAGGCCGCGTCAAACGCGGCGACACGGTCATGGCCGTCGCATCCGGCGCGGGCCTCGCGGTCGCCGCGGGGTGCTGGCGGTACTGAGCGGTCTGATTCCCAGCGTATGCGCAATCCGTTACACTGGGGTTGTGAGACTCAGCGACCGCCAGCGCACCGCGTACAAGGAGCGCATCGCGTGACTGACGATCAGCGGCGTCTGCTACCAGTGCAACCAGATACCAGGAGTCCGACACTCGTAATCATCTGCGGTCTGCCTGGGTCGGGGAAGACGACCCACGCGCGCAGCCTTGAAGAGGAGATGCCCGCCGTACGGTTCTGCCCTGACGAGTGGATGCAGGCGCTCCGCATCAGCCTGCACGACGAGGTTCGGCGCGACGACATCGAGCAGCTCCAGTGGACGCTCGCCAGGCGGCTGCTGGAGCTTGGACAATCGGTGCTGATCGAGTGGGGCACGTGGGGACGCAGCGAACGCGACCGGCTCCGACAGGAGGCGCGGGGGATTGGCGCACGCGTGGAACTCCACTATCTGACTGCGCCGACGGATGTCTTGTTTGACCGTGTGCAGCGCCGAGGAATGGAGGAAGTTCCAATCACCCGGCAAGAGGTAGACGCCTGGGAGGCTCTGATCGATATCCCGGCCCAGGACGAGATGATGCTATTTGACGACGTGCTGACTGCTACGTTCGTCGACGAGACTCCTGACGGTCGAACAACTTAGTCGCGCGCAGCGATCACCTCACGGGTCACCTCGACCCAGCGGCGCACCCGGTCCGGGTCGTTCTGCACCGTCTCCACATCCTTGAGCGTTATGTCAACGTGGCAGTCGCCACAGGCGTCCAGGTCTCGCGATAACGGGAAGCAAGCTCCCGTAGAATGATCACGTCGTTCGCCGGCCCAGGTTCGATGGTACTACCCCTACGGTGATCCTACACCGTCGCGATCTGGGCGTCTACTTGTGACGCCGGGAGCGTCATCCCCGATGCGGACGGCCCAATCTGAGTACGCGATGAGCTCGTGCGGACGTGGGGGCGGCTTGCCGGCGTTGTCCATTGCGAGCATCGCGTCGAGTTCCGCTGGCACACCGGGAAGCTTGATCCGCGACGCAAGGCCTGTCAGCGTTCTGGACAGCGATCGCGGGAGCAGGATCACCCTTGTGCCGCGAGGCTCAAGGTAGGCGGTCGCGACCTGTTCGAACGTCAGGAGTTCGGGCCCGGTCAGCTCCAGGCGCTCTGGTAGAGGCGAGCCGGTCACCGCGTCGGCCAGTCGACGTGCCGCGTCGGCGACGTGGATCGGGCGGATCGCGGCGGTGATCCGCGGGAGCGGCACCGCCGCAAGCCGTGACGCCAGTTGCAGTGCGCGGATGATCTCGCTTCCGTCGCCGAAGAGCACCGACGGCTCCACCACCAAACCAGGGATTCTCGACGCGTGTACCATTGCAGCCGCCCGCGCCTTGGTCTCTCCGTACGCGGCTGCGCACGTTGCGCTCACGCCGAGCGCGCTGATCCCCACGAATCGCGCGGCCCCTTGCTTCTCTGCGGCCGCGAGCGTTGCGGCAAGACCGCGAACGTGAACGTCGCGATAGCGCCGGCGCCCGCCAATCGGTCGCGCGAGCGGGCTCAGGCCCGCCAGATAGATCACCGTGTCACCGAGTTCGATGACACGATCGATAGCCTCAGGCGTGCGGACGACGTCCAGCCGTACGTCCGGGGCCGTCCGCGTCGAGCCCGTCCGCGACCCGCGTGCGACGGTGACCACCCGCAGGCCCCGCCCCCGAAGCTCGCGCGCGAGCGCCGCACCCAAGAAGCCCGTTCCGCCTATCAGTACGAATCGCAACGGAGAGTCGCTCAACCGGTTGCTCCTTCCGCCGCCATCAGAAGACAACCTCAAGCGTCGGGGTCTCCGCGGCCATCAGCCAGAGCGAGACCGGAAACTCGATCATCCAGACGTCGGGTAGCTCGACGACGCTCACATCGATCGCCTGTTGCGCCGTGACCAGTCGAGCCGATGATACCCGGCTCACGAGCCTGCGCGACACAAAGACACGGTACTTGGCCCCGCCCAAGAACGCGGCCGCGAACTGGTCGCCTTCGCCCCCGTCGCCTCCTCCGCTACTCTCCGCGAGCGGGATGCTCATCCCGCTCGGTCCGATGCGCGGCACAAATGCGCCTGCACCATCGACGCGAGCGAGCACGTCGCGGTCGGCGGAGTAGGAGAGCTCGAATCCGTACTCGAACTCGGTGTTGAGCGCGCGGTAGTCTGCCGCGATGCCTTCGGGCAAGGTTGCCAGAACCTGGGCGCGCTCCAGATTGAACTCTTCCGCGAACATCTGGTCCAGATTCTGCGGCTGGTCGGAGAACGCATTCGCCATTTCGAACGCGCTCTTCTGGAGAGCGAAGCGCAGGTAGACGTCGATCGTCGACCCCGATCCCGAGATGTACTGAACCACGTCGACGCAACCGCTCACCACCACGGCAACTGCGGCGATTGTCACCGCGGTCCGCACCCGTCGCCAAATCGACCGTTTCATGAGGCCCCCTTCGGTGTAAGGGTACCGGATTGTCGCGCGAACGACAGCCCGGGAGCAGCTTGAGTCGGGTCGAGCGCGCGTGTATGGTTGAACAGGCCACGACGGCCGAAGGGAGACGCAATGGCAGCGCTGCAACCAACGGGACTGATGGTCAATCTTCTGCGCTACCCCGAGCGAACGACGATCAGAACACGCGTTCCCCGCTTCAGCTGGATCGTGAATGCCGACACCCCGAACGCGGTGCAGCACGGATCGCAGATACTTGTATCGACGAACCACGCGGACCTGGCGCGCGACATCGGCGACGTCTGGGATTCCGGCGTCCCCGACATCCGGGGCGCGTGGACCACCGACTCTTCGTCGATCGCGGTATCGTACGGCGGAGTCGCGCTGCAGTCGCAGACGAGCTACTACTGGAAGGTTCGCACCTGGCTATCGGCTCACGACGTCGGTCCGTGGTCTGAGGTTCAGCGGTTCCGGACCGGGCAGCTCACCGACGAGTTCCTCGCGGAGGCGTATCTGCCTGACGTGGAGGTCGTACCGCCGGCGACGTTTGTCCAGCGCGCGCCGGGATCGTACTTCATCGACTTCGGCCGCGCCGCCTTTGGTACGATCGCGATCGAGTCGAACGCCGACGCGGAGACCGAGATCGTCGTGCACCTGGGTGAGGTGCGGTCGGGAGCGTACGCGATCGACCGTGCGCCGGGAGG
>RECL01000060.1 GCA_007694025.1 Spirochaetaceae bacterium | reverse complement strand
TGATCTGGTTGATCGACGCCGTGATCTGCTCGAGCGAACTCGCAGACTCGGTCGCACCCTGCGACAGATCCTGGCTGGCGGTGGAGACCTGCGTGGCCCCGGCGGCGACTTGTTCGACGGCTTCCTGTACCTGGCCAAGGACGCTGTTCAGCGATTCGACCATTTCTGAGAACGCCTTCCCGAGGGTGTCATTGTCAGAGGAGACAGCGGTCTCCACCGTGAGATTCCTGCTGGCGATCTGCTCGGCGATCGCAACCTTCTGTCGCTGGTACTCGATGATGCCGCTGAACGCCCGGCCGATGGCTCCCAACTCGTCCTGTCTCTGGTTTATCCGCGCGATCGCCTTCGGGTCTACTCCGGAGACCTGGATGTCGCCGACCGAAAGCTGGTCCGCGCCGGCAACCAACGTGTTGATCGGGCTCGATATCGACCGTGCGAAGATGACCGCCGCGACGACGCCGACGACGATGAAGAACACTGCGATCAGCATCGTGGTCGAACGCATCTGGTCAACGCTTCTGAAGATCCGGTCGCGATACCCACCGATTGCGATCGACCAATCGGATCGTGCGATAGGCGCGAATCCGGCGAATTGCAGCGACCCCATGAACACGTACTCGTCGTAACCGGCGTGTCCCTGGGTCATTCTCTGCAGCATCTGCGACAGACGAGCGAGGTCCGGGTTTGTCCTGCCTTCCTCCAGGAAGTTTCGCTGTTCGAGCACGTAATCTCTCTGGTCGTGAGCAATGAACGCACCCGTTCGGTCGATCATGTACGCGTACCCGCCGTCTCCGTAACCGATTCTGTCGGTGATCTCACTGAGCCAGCCCGCGTCAAGCCTGATGAGCAGCACCGCGGTGGGAGCGGTTCCGGAGCCGAGGATCGGGACGGCAAGAATCATCACGGCCGAGTTCGTTACTCTGGAGATCAGTACGTCTGAGAAGCTTGCGGCGCCTCCCATCGCCTCCCGAAAGTATGCTCGATCGCCGAGCGCCGCCTGCGTGCCATCGGGGTAGTGAGCCGTTCCGCCGGAATCGATGATTCCCATACCAAGAAAACCAAGCCGCTCGGTCATGGCTTCCAGCGCAATGAGCTGCGTTGGGAGATCCATACCCTTGATCTGCGGGTTTTCCGCCAGCTCGCGACCTATGAGGAGGTACTTGTCCAGCTCCGATCGGACGAGTATCGCAGCCTCGTGCGCCTGATGCGTTATCGTGTCCTGAACCTGCGCACCAAGAGCAGCTCTTGCCTGGAAGTAGGTTGTGATGCCGATGCCTGCCGCTACACCGACTACCAGGAGAGCCACCGTCACGATCGTCTTGCTACCGATCTTCATCTTCCTCAGCATCTACTCACTCTCCTCAGTCGCCATGCCTGTCACTTATATAAAGCATAGCGTCTTACTCAGTTATAGTGCGCCGAGGTTCTCTCGTCAATGAAGGGTGCGCACGGGCCTCTCGTGCCCGCAGCCGCTACAGATACGGCGCAGCGAGTCTGACCACGCCGTCGCGGAGTTTGATCGGGAGCGATCGCGCGTTGACCTCATCGAGCGTGAGTTCGTGCGCGTTTACCAGGCCGACGTCGATCTGCTCGTTCAGACGGCGAGCGAGGTCGGTGCTGTAGCACTCGACGCCGAGCTCGAAGTTCAGGCGAAGGCTCCGTGGGTCCCAGTTCGACGATCCGATCAGCGACAGCGCGTCGTCGACCACCATGAGCTTGCTGTGGTCGAAGGGGGCGCGCGTCATCCACACCCGGCACCCCCACTCCAGGACCTGCCACATCTGAGCCATCGCCGCCCACGCGACCAGCTTCAGGTTGTTCTCCTGCGGCAGGACGATGTCGACGCGCACACCGCGCAGCGCGCACATGTTCAGCGCGGAGATCAGCGAACGGTCGGGCAGGAAGTAGGGCGTCACGATCCGGACCGAGTTTCGGGCAACCGCGAGTGCCCCCTGGAACGCCATCGTCATCCTGTCCATGTCGTGATCGGGGCCGTCGCGGATCACGCGCGCCGCGACCGTGCCGTCCCGTGACTCGATCGCCGGGAACCAGCGATCTCCTTCCAGAGACTCTCCGGTCGTGAACTCCCAGTCGTCGGCGAATACATGCTGCAGCTGCGAGACCACCGGTCCGTCTGCTCTGAAGTGCGTGTCGCAGGTCGGGTGAGCGTGACCCTCTACGATCACGTGCCCGGCACGGATGTTCATACCTCCGGTGAAGCCGGTCCGGCCGTCGACGACCAGAATCTTCCGGTGATTGCGGAGGTTCAGATACGGCGTGCGCCAGGTCAGCAGCCCCGACATGAAGCGCGCGCTCGGAACACCCTGTCGCTGCAGTTCGCTGGTGATCGGTGGCATCGAGTAACGTGCGCCGACCGCATCAACGAGCACTCTGACTTCGACACCGCGATGCACCGCGCGCGCGAGCGCGTCTACAAACCGCCGGCCGACCGCGTCATTGTCAAAGATGTACGTGCACAGCGTTACCGATTGTTCGGCGCCGTCGATCGCGTCGAGCATCGCCGGGTACGCTTCGTCGCCGTTTCGAAGCGGTTCGATGTGGTTACCGGTCAGTAACGGGAACCGGGTGAGTCTGCCGGCAAGTCGGATCATCTCCGCCAGGTGTCGATGCTCGCTCGACAGGAGCGCCGATGGGTCTCCGGCCGCGTGCGCGGTGTCGTTCGCCTGGTCGTCGCGGCGAGCGTACGGGTTACGGAGTCCCGACGCGCGTCGCCGGACGCGGTTGATCCCGAGCAGTACGTAGAGCACCGTGCCGACGAACGGAACGAGCCAGATCAGCCCTACCCACGCGATCGCGGCGCGCGAGTCACGCTTGTAGATGATCGCGTGTCCGGTTGCGACCAGCGACATCGAAAGTCCGAGTAGTGCAGTGACCAGGGGCCACGATAGCTGGAAAGCCGTCATCCCGGAGACGATTATACCCGATACGACCTGCGTGTCAGCTCGACGCGCTCCGGTCGTTGGTGTACGCTCGCAACGAGGTGGGTATGGAAGACAGAACTGCGTTTGTTACCGGCGCCGATCACGGTCTTGGCCTTGCGCTCACCGCCGGCTTACTCGACCGCGGCTGGACCGTCGTCGCGGGGCGCTACAACCTACAGGAGAGCGCGCTCGAAGCGCTTCGCCGTGATGGCGACCACGCGGACCGTCTGACCACGGTCGCGCTCGATGTCTCCGACTCCGCGTCGGTTGCGGAGGCGGCGCGGGTGACGCTCGCCGACCATCCGACGATCGACCTGGTTGTCAACAACGCGGCGATCCTGGGTAATCGGGGACTCGAACATCGAATCGCGGACGGACTTGACTACGATTCGATCGCAGAGACGATCAACGTGAACTCGCTTGGCGCGCTGCGCGTCGTGGAGGCGCTCCTTCCGGGAGTCGAGCGGTCACCGATGCGACGCCTCTGCTTCGTGTCGTCGGAGGCCGGAAGCATCGCGCGGTCGCACCGGCCGAACTGGTTCGGGTATTCGATGTCAAAGTGTGCGTTGAACATGGCGGTGTCGATCCTGTTCAACGATCTGCGGCCACGCGGCTACTCGTTCCGCGTCTACCATCCCGGCTGGATGCAGACGTTCATGCGCGGCACGCCCGACACCCGCGCGACGCACACACCGCAGGCCGCCGCCCGGCTCGCACTGGAGTACTTCCTGGACCTGGAGATCGACGAAGATCGCCTGGTGATGCGCGACGACCGTCGCGACGAGTGGCCCTGGTAGTTCTGGCTGATCGCTGTGGTCATCATGACCGCGATAGTCTACATTTCCCAGGGATGACCACAGCGACGCGGACACTCACCTTCCTCTTCACCGACATCGAAGGAAGCACCAGGCTTTGGGAGGAGCATCCCCAGACGATGCAGATCGCGCTTCGTCGTCATGACGAGCTGCTGAGGCACGCGATCGAGCG
>RECL01000074.1 GCA_007694025.1 Spirochaetaceae bacterium | reverse complement strand
CTAGAACTGCTGCGGAAGCAGCTGTGGCTGCACGCCCGCGCTCTTCATCGTGTATCGCGATCCGGAGTCGGCGGCGATGTGGATGCCGTGCATGATCTCCAGCACGTGACCGGTGAGCGCACCCGACGCCCGATGGTCGCGCTTGTTCGCGATCGCGTCGGCCATCTCTGCGACTCCCAGGCCGCGGCTGTTCTCCGCATACGCGTGGCTGAGCGGCATCGCGCTCCACTCCTTCTGTCCCGCGCGGAGGATCTTCACCGGCCCGCCGAACGTGTTCGGATCGGGCACGCTGAGCGACCCCTCGGTCCCGTAGATCTCGATCCGCGGGAGGTTGGCCGCCCAGACGTCGAACGATGTGACGATCGTCGCAACCGCGCCGCTCGTAAAATCGAGCGTGCCGACGACATGCGTCGGGACGTCGACCGTGACCCGCGTTCCGTTAAGCGGTTCGCTCGTGATCGTACGTTCGGGGAAGGTTACCCGCGTAGAGCCCGACACCGTCGCGACCGGGCCGATCAGGTTCACGAGCGCGGTCAGGTAGTACGGGCCCATGTCGAACATCGGACCGCCGCCCTTCTTGTAGTAGAACTCGGGGGCCGGATGCCAGCTTTCGTGCCCGTGGCACGTCATGAACGCCGTTGCGGCGATCGGTTTCCCGATCCATCCGTCGTCGATCAGCTTGCGGCACGTCTGGATGCCCGCGCCCAGGAAGGTATCGGGCGCGCCGCCGACACGGACCCCGCGCTTGTCCGCTGCTGCCAGAAGGCGCTCGGACTCGTCGAGCTCGATGCACAGCGGCTTTTCGACGTAGACGTGCTTGCCGGCGGCCACAGCGTCGGCGCACACCTGGTAGTGCGCGTTCGGGATCGTCAGGTTGACGATCAGTTCGATCGAATCGTCGGCGAGCATCTCGTCTACCGACGCGTACGCGCGCTTCAGTCCGTATTCGCTCACCGTTGTCGCGGCGCGCTCTGCGACCAGGTCGGCGCAGCCGACGAGCTCGACCCGATCGGAGAAGACGGTCGTCAGGTTCTTCAGGTAGATTCCGCTGATGTTCCCGACGCCGATGATGCCTGCTCTCATTCTCTTCATGTCGCTCTCCTAAAACATCTTCGCGCCGCTTTCGAAGACCGACGGGTCGAGCTTCTGCTCGATCGCGATCTGGCGACCCTCGGCTGCCCATAGCAGGCCGCGTCGCATCGTCTCCAACGCTTCGGGGACGTCAAAGACATCGTTGTGATGACCGAGCGAGTTGTAGTACACGCGGCCGTGACCCCACCGCTTCGTCCAGATGACCGGCATGTCGACGTGCCGGTTTGTCGAGTGAAACCAGTCGACGACCGGGAACGGTGTGGTTGCAAGGACCTCCACCGCGGGGTCGACGTGCAAGTAGTACTGCTCGCTCTTGACGGTGAAATCGTTGATCCCGTCCATCAACCCGCTCGAGCTGTTGCGGATGTGAACGGGATACTCGACGCCGTCGCCGCCCGGGTGTGATACCCAGTTGCCGCCGGTGATGAACTGCCACAGTGTGCTTTCGCGGAACGCATCGCACATGCCGCCGTGGCACCCGGCAATCCCGACGCCCGCGGCTACCGCCGCCGATACCGCATTGCATTGCTCGTTCGAGATCTTGCCCATCGTCCAGACCGGGACGATCAGGTGCAGCTCCTTGAGCGCCGCCTCGTCATTCAGCGAGTCGAGCGTCTCGGAGACCTCGACGTCGAAACCTTCGGCTTCGAGCGTGTCCTTGAATCGGTGCGCCACCTGGTTCGGTTCGTGACCGTCCCATCCACCCCATACGATAAGTGCTTTCATGTGCTCCTCGGGAAATGTCAGATGTAGCTGCATCCTCTCACACACTTCGCTATCGATCAAGCAGCAGGCGGCCGCTATCTGTGGTACGCTCGCGTTGGAGGCTGCATGACCTATTCGATCGTGATGACGGTACTCGGGGCGCTCTTCGTGGTCGCTGGCTTCATAGGCTGCGTGATTCCGGCGCTCCCCGGGCCCATCCTGGCCTTTGTCGCGATCGTGCTGGTGCTGCTGCCGGGAGGCTGGGCTCTGCTGCCGGTGTGGCTCACCGTTGTCCTGGGCGTGGCTGCGCTCGCGGTGACGCTGCTCGACAATGCGCTTCCGGCGCTCAGTTCGCGCCGCGCCGGGGCGAGCAAGGCCGGTATCTGGGGGAGCATCATCGGAATGATCGTTGGGAGCTTCCTCACGCCGCTCGGTACGATCATCGGGGCGTTTGTCGGCGCGTATCTGGGCGAACTCCTGTTCAACAAGGAGAACGAGGAGCCGCTCAAGGCAGCGATCGCCGTGTTCAAGGGAACGATCGCCGGGATCGTGCTCAAGCTTGCGGTGACTTCGATCATCGCGTTCTTCTTTGTCAGGTCGGCGATCCTGCTGTTTCAGTGAGGGTAGACCGAACTTGACACGGGCCGGTCGCGGCCGTAGGCTGGTGGTCCGAGGAATCGCCTTGAGTACGACCAGCCATACCTCCAGGACGCGGCGGGTCATCCTCGTCGTAGTCGCTGCCCTCTGGGTGACCGTGGCCATCCCCGCCCAGACGATCCGGATCGGCAGCGCCGCGCCCGAAAACTCGCCGTGGGGACGATCGCTCAATCAGCTCGCGGCAGAGTGGCAGCGAATCTCCGACGGTCGTGTCCGCGTCCAGGTGTTCCATAACTCGATCGCCGGCGACGAGGCCGACATGGTCCGCAAGCTGCGGATCGGCCAGCTCCAGGCGGTTGTGATGACCAACACCGGGCTTGCCGCGCTGAGTGACAAAGTGATGACGCTCAGCATGCCGCTGCTGATACGGAGCGAGGCCGAGTACAATCACGTGTTCGAGCGGACTCGGCGCAGCATCGAAGAGCAGATCGAAGGGCAGGGGTTCCGTGTGCTGTCGTGGTCGATGGCGGGCTGGGTCTATCCGTTTTCGGCGCGTCCGGTGCGCACGCCCGATGATCTGCGCGCTACCGTGATCGCCGCGAGTCCCGAAGAACAGGCGATCGTGCGCGCGTATCAGCTGCTCGGCTACCAGTCGGTCGCGATCCCGCTGACCGAGCGGCTTGCGTCGCTCGCGAACAATATGGCGAACGCGTACCTGACCGTCCCGATCCTTGCCGCCGGGTTCCAGTGGTTTGGCGCGACGCCGAACATGCTCGACCTGCAGATCGCTCCCGCTCCCGGAGCGATCATCATGTCCGAACGAGCGTACCGGCAGTTGCCCGCCGCGATCCGCGACGAGCTGCTGTCCGCCGCCGCGCGCCTGGCCGATGGACTGACCGACGCGGTCAGGGAGCTCGAACGCAGCGCAATCGACACGATGGTCGCCTACGGTCTGACCGTGAATGAGCCGACCGCCCAGGAGCGGCGGCTGTGGGAGCGTGAGCTCGAAGCGAGCTACGACGTCATGGTCGGTACCGTCTTTGACGCCGAGCTCTACCGGATAATCCGGGATCTCCTCGATGCCTACCGACGAAACAACTGACAGGCTGGCTGCTGTGCCTGCAGCCGGCGACACGGTTGTGATGCACGAGGAGCGCGATCCGCGCACCGATACGATCGTCGCGCGGGTCGAGAACGCGCTCAACCTGCTGGTGCTGCTGGTGCTCGGTATAGTCCCGATCCTGGAGATCGGGGTCAGGACACTGTTCCGCGCCGGCATTCCCGACGCGATCGATCTGGTTCAGAACACCGTGCTGCTCGTCGGGTTCGTCGGCGGGATGCTCGCCGCGCGCGAGGGGCAGCACCTGTCGGTATCGGCGTCGTCGGTGCTCTCAGGTAACGCGCAGCGCGTGGTCGACGCGATCGCGAACCTGATCGCGGTCGCGTTCACCGCGGCGTTTGCGGTGTCGGCCGTCGAATGGTGGATTACCGCCTTCGGGCGCGGGTCGACCGTCTGGTTCGTCCCGATCAGGTTCTTCGCCGC
>RECL01000181.1 GCA_007694025.1 Spirochaetaceae bacterium | reverse complement strand
CGTGCTCCAGGCCACCCTCGACAATGAAGTCGTGCAGCGCGGTGATGATCTGCTGGATCTTGTCGACGTCTCTGACCGGTTGGAAACCCGGCGCGGCGTGTGCGTTGGAGGTACCCTGATGTGTAGTTATCACTATCCCTGCACTTTACTACAGGAAAGGCGCGGACGGCAAGCACCGCGACAGCGGTGGCTCCCTTGCCATGGAGGGATGGTTCCGGGTAGAATCAGACTATTAATGACCATATACTACTATGTGTGAGCGTATTATGATCAGAAGAAACAGCATCGATCGCGACTCTGTCGCGCGGGCTCTCCTGCACCCTCCGGAGCTATCCGGCGTAACCGACGCCGTCGTCGCCGCGGCAGAGGCAGTCTGCAGCGCGTTCGCAGAGGGCAGCCGTCTGTTCGTGTGCGGAAACGGCGGCAGCGCGTCGGACGCCGAGCATATCGTCGGAGAGCTCGCAAAGAGCTATCGCCGAAAGCGGCCCCTGTCGGAGGCGGTGAGAAGAAGGATGATGGAGGTATCGCCTGAGCTCGGCGCACCGCTCTCGCTCGATCTTGAGGTCGGGTTGCCTGCCTTCTCGCTCGTGAGTCAGACATCGTTGCTGACGGCAGTCTGCAATGACATCGGCGGCGACGCGATATTCGCTCAGCAGGTCGTCGCCTATGCCACCGAAGGCGATTGCGTCATCGGGCTCACGACGTCGGGCAGGTCGAAGAACGTCATCAACGCTTTCATTGCGGCGAAGGCGGTTGGTGCGCTCACAATCGCCTTGACAGGCAGTGAGCCGTCGGCGGCGGGGAGCTTCGCGGACGTGGTGATCGCAGCGCCCGCGCTCGCTACTGCGTCGGTACAGCAGCTGCATCAGATCATCTACCACACGCTATGCGACGCAGTGGAGTACGCGTTTTTCGGGGAGGATTGCCATGCTGCCGAGTAATCCGTTCGCCGCAACCGAACGCCCACTCGAGTCGGCGCCCCGGCTTGCGACAGGCGTGATCGGCGACTTCGCGCTCGATATCTACCACACGCTCGACGATACGAACTCAGAGATCTCGGTCGAGACCGGAATGCGCACGCATTCGGTGCGCGAAAGTCGCTTCACGCTCGGCGGGGCCGGAAACGTCGTCGCCAATCTGGCCGCCATGGGGTGCAGATCGGTTCGATGCTTCGGCGTCGTCGGTGACGATATCTATGGTCGGACGATGGTCGGACTGCTTCAGGAGCTCGGCTGCGACGTGACCGGCGTCATCCGACAGGCGTCGGAATGGTCGACGCAGGTCTACACGAAGCTGATCTCAGACGGAGAAGAACTCCCGCGCGTGGATCACGGGAACTTCAACGTCGTCTCCGACTCGAGCGTCGAGTTACTCCGCGACGCGCTGCGCGCGGCCGTGAGTGAGCTCGACGTACTGGTCATCAACCAGCAGGCGTTGGCGCCGCTCCTCGACGAGCGGATGCGCGGCGAGCTATGTACCCTCGGCCGCGCACCAGACTCGCCGATCGTACTCTGCGACTCGCGCGACCACGCGGACGAGTTCGACGGCGCGATCCGTAAGCTCAATACGCGCGAGGCAAGCCGACTGCTCGGGCTCGACCCGAGCGAGGCGCGCACCACGAGCGAGTGGCTCGAGATCGCCGATCGGCTTCGGCTCAGGTGGAAACGGCCGCTCGTTATTACCGACGGCGATCGCGGCAGCTACTACAGCGACGACTCCGGCGCACACCACCTTGCCGGGCTGCTCATCCTGAGCAGGGTCGACACGGTAGGTGCCGGCGACAGCTATATGGCGGCGCTCGCGGCGACGCTCGGCGGCGGCGCGACTCTGGAAGATGCCGTGAAAACCGCAACGCTTGCTGCCGGCGTAACCATCCAGAAGCTCAACGTCGCCGGAACGGCATCGGTGACCGAGATTGCCACGCTCGCCCAACGCGCCGCCTTTCGACACAACCTTGAGCTCGCCGCGAACCCCGGCGACGCGCACTACGTCGATGGGACGGAGATCGAGATCATCGCGCCGCCGCCGGAGAGCCGCGATATAAAGGTCGCCGTCTTCGACCACGACGGAACGATTTCGACGCTCCGCGAGGGGTGGCATTCGGTGATGAGAGAGATGATGATCACGGCAGCTGGAGGCCGGCGGCTCACGACGCTTCCCGCGCCCCGGCGGAGCTCTCTCGAGCAGGCGATCGACGAGCTCATTGCGCGAACGACCGGTGTCCAGACGCTCGTTCAGATGCAGCACCTCGTCGAGATGGTTCATGAGTTCGGCTATGTCCCGAAGGCGGAGATTCTCGACGCTCACGGGTACAAACACATCTACAACGAGATGCTGATGAGCGCGGTGCGCACGCGTCGTGGGCGTGTCGAACGGGGAGTTCTCGACAGCAGCGACTACACGATCAAGGGAGCGACGTCCTTGCTCGCCGCGCTCGCGGCGCGCGGAGTCGTCCTCTATCTCGCGAGCGGAACCGACCTGGCCGACGTCGAAGCGGAGGCGCGGGCACTCAGGTACGCCGAGTTGTTTGGGCCGCGGATCTTCGGGGCGACCACGTCGATCACCTACAATCCGAAGGTTGCCGCGCTCGAGCAGATCGCGCGGGAGTTCGCCGACGTCGAGCCGCACCAGGTCGTGATCTTCGGCGACGGTCCGGTCGAGATATCGTTGGGCCGCCGACAGGGTTGGTACTCGGTGGGAGTGGCGAGCGACGAGCCGCGTCGTCACGGAATCTGCCTGGACAAGCGGGCGCGTCTCATCGAAGCAGGTGCACACGCGATCGTGCCCGACTTCTCCGAGTGGCGCGCGCTCGTGGGTCTCGTGCTCGGGGAGCGGGAGCATGACTGACCGGCTCGATCGATCGAAGCTCATCCTCAGGCCGCTTGCCGACCGGACTAACCGCGTCGAGATCGAAAAGCAGAGCGTCGGCTGTGGCAATCGGGAGTTCACGCTCTCCGATGCGGGGCATCACGCGGTCGAAGCGATCTCATCGACGATCATCCGCGCGCGCAGGGCCGACCGGCCGGTCGTCATGGCTTTTGGCGCGCATCTGATCAAGAACGGTCTGTCGGCCACGCTGCGGTCGCTCATTGAGCCGGGCTGGATCACGCACCTTGCCACCAACGGTGCCGGGATCATCCACGACTGGGAGTTTGCCCGTTTCGGACGCAGCTCCGAGCACGTTGAGCAGAACGTTCGCGAAGGTACCTTCGGCCTCTGGAACGAAACGGGAATGTACCTCAACCTCGCTATCATCGTCGGAGCGTACGAGGGCTTGGGGTACGGCGAATCGATCGGATCGATGGTCTGTAACGACGGACTGATGATCCCCGAGCGGTCGAAGCTCATCGACGAGATTCGAGCCCTGAGCGGCGGCACCGCCCGGACGGCGGCTGCGGCCGATCTTCTGTGGGCGATCGACACGTTCGGCCTCGAGCAGGGCTTCCTCCGCGTTGAGCACCCGTACAAGCGATTCGGCCTGCAGTCGGCCGCCTTCGAGCTCGGCGTTCCGTTCACCGCGCATCCGATGTTCGGACACGACATCATCTACGTTCATCCGTGGAACCTTGGCGCCGCCGTCGGACGAACCGCCGAGGCCGATTTCCTCTCGTTCGCCGATTCCATCACCCGGATCGATGGCGGCGTCTACCTCTCCATAGGCTCTGCGGTCATGTCGCCGATGATCTTCGAGAAGAGTCTTGCGATGGCGCAGAACCTCGCGATACAGAGGGGAGACCATATCGATGACTTCGACATCATGGTGGTCGATCTGGCGGAGAGTGCGTGGGACTGGACACAGGGAGAACCGCCTGCGGACGATCCTGCATACTACGTCCGGTTCATGAAAAGCTTCAGCCGAATGGGCGGCAGGTTAACCTATGTTCAGGCCGACAACCGCGCGTTCCTGACGACGCTCTGCAGGATGCTGCGGGAGAAAGCG
>RECL01000389.1 GCA_007694025.1 Spirochaetaceae bacterium | reverse complement strand
GCCGGCGCGATCGGCGCCGCGCGTTCCCGCTTCACCCGGCTGCCACTGCCCCGATCCGGGAGAATCGAACGCAAAGGTTTCCGCCGGACGGTATCCGTCGGTCACGAACAGGTGCGCCGGAATCTGCGCGCGTTGCGCGGAGGTCGGCAGGTCGGGATCGGCCTGCCTCAGCGCGGAGCAGCTTGCGCCGCCCACTTGGAGGATGCGCGGATGGTCGATCGGGCCACTCGCGGGTAGCTGCATGATGCAGCAGTGCTCGCCGTCGTCGGCGATCGACTTCCAGAACGGCGGGATCAGGATGTTTCGGGCGTGGTACGCGGTCATCGACGCGCCGGGCGAACCGATACCGGTCAGGAGATCCTGACACGTCGCACCGTGCGTGCGCGGCAGCGCTCCGGTGGCGAAGCTCGACCAGCACGTGGGGGTTATGGTCGGAAACGGCGGGCGGGCGTCGGTGAAGAAGACGCCTCGCTCCATGAGCCGGCGAAAGCCTGGAAGCTTTCCCTTGGCCACGAGCTGCCGCACATAGGCGGGCACCGCACCGTCGAGCGCGAGCACCATGAGCCGGGGCGCGTGGCGCGTCATCCCACCCCCCGTGGGGCGCGAAGGTCGATGTCGACCGTACGTCCCTCGTCGAGCGAACGGTTCGCCGAAAACCCGATGAGGTGGCCCGCGATCGAATCGTCGAGCGTCGTAGAGGAGAGCGACGGCGATTCGCCGTTCAGGTAGCGCAGGAAGTCGGCCACCAGCCGCTCGTCGCCTCCGCCGTGCCCGCCGCGGGCGCCGGTCATGTCGCCTCCAACGTTGAGGTCGACGATCTCCTGCGAGTACTCGTGCCCCGGCCGCGGGTCGATGTGCCGCACCGCGAACCGGCTATCCTCCAGGTTGCCCTGGATCTCACCGTGGGTACCGACCAGGTGGATAGAGCGCGACGGCTTCGCGGCGCCCCCGATCATGTTGAGCGTTGCCGTGCACCCGTCGGCGAACTCCACCACGACCGACTGATGGTCGACGACGTTCATGTCGGTCTTCCAGACGCACCGGCCGTAGGGGCTCGTGCGAAGCGACTCGAGTCGGTCCTCGTCGGTCGGCTCGTCGATGTGCTCCAGACTGTCCCAGACGTAGAACGCCCAGCGCTTGGGATGGTCCAGGTAGTGCTTGCGCGCCGAATAGAGACAGTCGGACTCGATAGGGCAGTCGACCACGCATCGGGTGCCCGCGCCGGCGGGCGCCCGCTCGCTTCGGAACTGGAAGTTGCTTCCGAAGCTCGATACCCGTACCGGTGCGACGCCGCTCTTCATCCACGCCAGAAGGTCCAGGTCGTGGCACGATTTGCTCATCAGCATCGTGGAGCGGCAGTAGTCGGTGCGGCTCCACTTTCCGCGGATGAACCCGATCCCCATGTGGTGGTACGACACGTGTTCCACCGCCTGCACGTTCAGGATGTCGCCGATGAGCCCGCCGGCGACCCGGGAGCGGATCGCTTCGTAGAACGGCGCGTGGCGAAGGACGTGGCAGATCGCTATCCGACGGCCGTTGCGGCGAGCCGACTCAACGAGTGTCCACAGTTCCGACTCGTTCGTCGCGAACGGCTTTTCCAGCAGCAGGTCGTACCCGCGATCGAGAAGCGGCAGCGACGTTGGCACGTGCTGGTGATCCATCGTGCCGTTGATAGCGAAGTCGGCGAGCATCGGTCCGGCGGCGAGCGCTTCGGCCGATTCGAAGCAGCGCTCGGGTGGAAGCCCGAACCGCTTCGCGGCGAGCTCACGGCGAAGCGGGGAGGGGTCTGCCACCGCCACCACCTCCAGTTCGTCGGGGTTTGTGAGCGCGTACGACGCGTAGGCGACCGCGCGATGCCCCGCCCCAACTATCACGCACGAGAGTTTGCGTCCCATCATCTACCTCCCTTCTCCAGCGCAGCACGGACGTACTCGACATCGCGCGCGATCGAATCGGCTTTGGCGGCCGCCGCCTTCTGCAGCTGCTCCGGTGCCAGGTCGTCGAGCGACAGCACGAGCCCGTCGGCCAGAAGCGCCGCCGGCGAGTCGTACGCCGGCAGGTCGTCGTACCCGCGTGCGGCAGCCAGATCGGTGCGACCGAACGGGTTGAGCCGGACCGAGTACCCCGTTGTGTCCTGAACCAGCACCCGGTCGAGGCTGCTCTCCCGCGCGATCGCTCCGAGGATCGCCGGCAGGTCGACGTCTCCCAAGCCGAGCGGGACGCCGACGCTGTACACCGTCTGCGCCACGCGGATCAGCTTCTGATCCTTGATATGGGTGGTGACCGCGCGCGGCGCGAGCAGACGCGCCGAGTCCAACGGATCTCCGTGGAGGACCAGGTCGTTGCCGGTGTCCAGGCACGCGGCCAGGTACGGGTCGTCGATCCGCTCCAGACACTCCAGGAGCTCGGCCGCGGTGACGTCCTCGTGGTTTTCCAGCGCGATCGTGACGCCAAGCTCGCGCGCCCGCGGGAGGCTCGATTCCAGGTCGCGCTCGGTCCGTTCGAGCGTCGCGTCCAGGCTCTCTTCGAAGACCAGGAGCGTACGCAGGACGTCGGCGCCCAGTTCGGCGCACAGGTCGAGCTGCCAGCCGAGCATGTCGGGCCGGGTGCTTCGCCCGCCGACCTCTACGAAGAATCCGGCGGCTTCTATCGCCCGGCGGACTCGGCGCACGTGGATTCCGTCGGTCGGCTCGCCGCCCAGGAATCGGCCGTCGGGACCGTTGATGTTGATCTGGATGCCGGACACGCCGAGCGCGCCCAAGGAGTCGATCGTTCGGAAGACGTCGTACACGCCGGCCGCGAGCGCTATCTGAAACGAGTAGCTGTCTACGCCGATCTTCACGCGTCCTCCAGCTGACGCAGACTACCACCCGACCGGCCGCGGGTCAAAGGGCTTCGTTGACCACCAGACGACCATCTGTCAAAGTCGGTGGTCAACCGGATAGACGGGAGCATCGATATGACGACCGAGTGGTTGATCGGAGAGAACGGGTTGTTCCGCGGTTCGCCCGCGCGGGGCTGGAATCGAGTCGGGCCGTACGCGTACTGCATCAACGGCATTGTCCGCGTCGGCGACGCAGTTGTCGTCGGCGCCGAGACTGGTTGCTGGCGCGTGCCGTCTGAAGGTCGGTGGGTTCAGTGGCACGACGAATCGCTGACGAGCGTCCTTGCCGTCGCGGCGGCACCGGTGGGAGTCGGGATCGTCGCCGCGTCTGCGTTCGGGATTGCGACGGGCGAGGCTGACTCACCGACCGGCCCCGTTCGCTGGACACCGCTCTCGGACCCGCTCCCGGTGAACGCCCGCTACTCGAACGCGATCATCGCCGATCCGTCCGATCCTCTGCGCTGGTTCGTCGGCACGGAGGCCGGAGTGCTCGTCCGGGAGCACGCTGCGGGTCGGTGGCATTTCACATCGCTTGCCGACCGTCCGGTGCACGCGCTGTGCGCGGCGGCCGGAGTCTTCTGGGCCGGCGCCGACGGTGGCGTCTGGCGCAGCGCCGACGGGCTCTCCTGGGCGCGCGCCGGGGCCGGGCTCGATGACGCTGTCGTCTATTCGATCGCGTGGACGGGGGATCGGTTGGTCGCCGGTATAGAAGGCGGGCTTGTCGTCGGCGACGGCGAAGCGCCGTGGGAGCGATCGGGTCCCGCGCTGCGCGTGCGAGCGGTCGCAGCCGCGGCCGATGCGTGGCTGGCCGGGGCGAGCCCGGGCGGTCTCTGGGTCTCCGAGGACGCCGGACGCCGATGGCGCAGAAGCGGCGAGTTCGTGTCGGTGCGAACCGTAGTGGCGGAGGAGCGATGATGGACCAGTCGACGTACAACCGCGAAGTGGACTCCCGCGCAAAGGAGGTCATCACGGCGATGGCCGACCACGGGGCGAAGTCGTTGTGGGCCGCGCACGCGCTTCTGGCGCTCGGGCGAGACCGCGACCAGATAGCGGAGATCGT
>RECL01000141.1 GCA_007694025.1 Spirochaetaceae bacterium | reverse complement strand
TGGTCGAGCGGTGCTTCCGCGTCGGTGCCGGCAGGAAGAAGACGTTCGTCGCGGGTCTGTCGATGGGCGGGTACGGCGCGCTGAAGTACGCGTTGACGTTTCCCGACCGTTTCGCTGCGGTCGGTGCGTTTTCAGGGTCGCTCGATCTGCGCTTCAGACTCGATCAGGCCGCAGAGGGCGAGCTCGAGGAGCGCATCGCGCGCGATGTGCGGCTGGCATTCGGCGACCCGCCGCGACTCCGGCCCGAAGACGACCTGGTCGAGCTTGCGAAGCGAGCCGCCGGTCGGGCTGATCTCCCGGCGATCTACATCGCATGCGGCTCCGAGGACTTCCTGTTCGACGGAAACGAGCACTACCACGAGACGCTCACCGAGCTCGGCATAGAGCACGACTACACCGTCGAGCCGGGCATCCACGAGTGGGGCTTCTGGGATCGGCACATCGAGCGCTTTCTGCGCTACTGCGCGGACCGGAAGCTGCTGTAGGCGAAGCTACTTCAGGCGTCAGGCCGACGCGTCGGCTAGATGAAGTCCATCGGGTCGACGATTCGGCGCTTGCGGAGTCTGAGCGCCGTGATGAAGGTGATCGCGGTCGACGTCATTGTATCCATGACCACCGCGATGCCGGTCAGAATCGGGAGTGCCGGGAGCAGGATCAGGAAAATCCCTTCCATCCCCTGTCCGTACGCGTTGGCCAGGAGCGATATCCCGACGATCACCGTCGCCCCCGGCGCACGACCGAGCACGAACGATATCAGGAACGACCCACCGATGATCCATAGCACCTGACCGAATCCGATTTCGAGCGCGGTGTACGACCGGAGCAGCGTAATGAAGGTCGCGGCGACGACCATCGCGCTGCCCGACTTAGCAAAGAGGGTAGTGAGCGACAGGATCGGTGCCGCAGCCTCGCGCGACACGCCAAGATTCTCCTTCGCGACGCGCGTGACCGTGCCGAATGCGAAGTAGCTGTCGCCCGACATGAACGCGACGAAGGTCGGTGCGATCATCGCGTAGAGCCAATTGAACGGGTTCTGCCGGTCGCCCATCAGAAACACCGCTCCGGGGATTACGATAAGGACGAAGAACGCAGAAAGGCCGGTCACCACCCAGATGAGCGGTGCAAAAAGCTGCAGGTCAGGAACGGCCCGCAATCGCATCAGCCAGGCAGCGGAGATCGCGATCAGACCGACACTCAGCGCCTCAAGGATCCACGCGTTGAGCCGGTAGAACACGCGGGCGAGCGAATCGATCAGGTCGACGGCGGGCAACACCGACGCGCGCTCGTGGAACAGAACCAGTCCGATCAGGATCGCGAGCACCATCAGCGGCAGCAGGAAATCACCGGTGTCGGCGAATACGGCGAACAGGTTCCTGGGAAAGACCTCCTGGAACAGCGCCTCAGCGTTCGGGATGCGCGGGACGAATGCCTCCTGGAAGATCGGCGGGATCCGTCGCGGCGCAAGGAGCAGCGTTATCAGTGTCCCGAACAGCACCGTCACAAGAGACACGCTCACGGTGGCGGCCGCGGCCAGCCCGTAGACCTTCAGCGTCGTGCGGGTCTCCCGCAGTTCGTGGATCGCGATGATCACCCCGAAGAAGAGAAGCGGTAACGCAGCGTATCGCCCAAGGTTCACGGCGAACCCGGCGAGCGTCTCCATGAACTCGAGCGTGTCGCCAGGCGATACCGGTAGATAGGCGCCAAGAATCAGGCCGACGGCGGTGCCGACGACCATCCGAATCCAGAGTTTCATCGCGACGAGCCTACCGGATGCGCCGTCACTTGTCCATCGATCAAGGGGTCAGCGTGCAGACGCGACGCCGAACAGGCCGCGCGACGGGTAGGAACTCCACTCCAGGCGCGGTTTCCTGGGTCGTGGCGCGTCGAGCGCGTCGACGATGAAGCGCGCGAATCCGCTCACGTCGGGCGACGATGAGTGACAGAGCCGGATCTCGAACGGCTCGTTCTGGTAGAAGCGCGAAAGCGCCTCCGCGAACGACGTGAAGCCGCCGATGGAGAAGGCCTCAAGTGGCGACCGGATCTGCCGCTCCACATCGTGAACCGCCAGTATCAGCCGTCCCGAGCGTTGTTTCTGAAAGAGTGCGACCAGCTCGCGAAGCAGGAAGAGGTAGCCCTTGATCTCGGCATCGGTACGATCTTCGACGCTGACGATCGAACTGTCGTGGAACGGGATGCTCTCCTGCGTGACCGAATAGACCACGACCGCCTCGGGCAGCGAGCGGAACGCGTTACGCGCGTGGAGCACGACCGACCGCGCCGACAGCGCCGATCGCCGGTTCCATACCACCGTCGATGCGGTTTCGTCGTCGACGGTGAAGTGTCCGCTGCGCGCGACGATCGTCTTTCTGCCGGTGGCTACCGTAGTCTGGACGACCTCCGCGAGCAGATCGGTCGACTTGCCCGTGATCAGGCATCCCTTGTCCATTTCGCAGCATAGTATCAACGCGAGCCCGCGGGCGCAACACGCAACCGTGCCCGCACCGCGACCCGGTCGTCCGACACCCGCCGGACTTCGGTGTACACCGAGTCATCGCTTCCGGTTGCCGCGGTCACGCTCACAACGTACGAGTCGCCCGGCAGTGTTTCGCTCAGGAAGTCCACGGCCAGGTCTGATGGTGGTTGCCACACGTCGTGATCGCTCATCGCGTCGACCATCCACTCCAGGTACGACGCGTTGTTCACGTGCCCGTACTGGTCGATGTCGCGGTGGCGCACCCGGTACGGGCCGTCAAGCTGTGCAGAGTGCCCCGTGTGCTCATCCACGCGCTCCAACCCGAATCCGGGGCGCGCATCGTATCGTGACGGGGTGAGCTGTAGATCGCTCACGATTGGCGCCGGACGTACCGGGCGTCCCGACCCGCCGTCCACGATCAGCCAGGCGGTCGTCGCGCGACCGATCACCGCGGGTGCGCCGTCGAGTTCGTCGACGATCTCGAACTCGCGTAGCGCGAGCAGCTTTTCGGTGCCGACCGGGTACGTGCGGATCACGATTTCATCGCCCCAGCGCGGGTAACGGTCGATCCGCAGCCGAAGCCGCGACAGCACCCAGAAGTACGCGCCGTCCTCGCGCTCAGCGAACCCCTTGCCGAGCAGACTTGCGTGCTGCCACGCGACCTCCTGGAGCATCCGCACGAGCGACACCAGCCGCAGGCTTGCGTCGGGCTCGACCTCGTAGCTGCGGACCCGATAGCGCTCCTGGAAGTGGGGAGGCCCCACGTTCACGACGACTTCTTGCGTCGGCGTATGGGTTTGTCGCCGTCGAGTGCGGACGCCGCGGCGCGCGTGGTGTGCTCACCGTCGGTGGTCCCCGGCTTGCCGTCAGCGGCCGACAAGAGGTCGAGCAGCGTATCGATCCGGTAGTTCGACTGGTTCTGAGCCGCTTCGAGCGCGTCGACGAGCTTGTGCGCGCGAACGAACTCCTGCGGCTCAGCGGCCGCGTTCTGCAGCGCGATCATCGCCGTCGCGCGAAGCCACCACCGCAGCTCGTCGAACGCTTCCTTGCGGAAGTAGACCACTCCGTCGTACTCGTTGAGACCCAGGTAGGTCGTCGACACCTCGTCGGCGAGCAGTTCATCGAACAGGCGGCGAAGCCGGTTCTCCGCAGCCGTGCTCGCGTTTGCCCCGCGTTCCCACCAGTCACCGTGCGCAACCAACACCCGGACGAGCTGGATCCAGCCGTCGTTGGATCGGCCGCTTGAGAATGCGATCGACGACCGGCGAATGAGCTCCCAATCGTCGCAGACGCCGACCGGGTAATCGTACGCCGACACGATCGGCTGGAGCAGCAGCCATGTGACCAGCAGATCGACCCGATCGCTGCGGTCCTTCAGTCCGTTCGTGTACGCGCCGATCGCCGTCCGGAACGCCGGCTTGGCGCCGCCGGTCTGCGTCAGGTTCGAGTGCGCGAGCTGCTCGGCCGCGTGGAGCAGGCCGCAGAGCTGTTTCAGCGCGGTCGCAAGGTTTCGGTCCGGGTCCTGATAGTCGGCGGCGACGACCAGGAACCGCTCGTACGCCGCGCGAATCCGCTCGCACGCGTCCTGTGCAATCGTCGCCTTCCCGACGACCGCTTCGCCGATCGTGTGGTAGGTGGCGCTGTTGGCAATCGCCGCGTAACAGTCGTGCAGCGGTTTCAGCGCGATATCGCGGATCGCGCGGTCCACGTCGGGTACGCCGTCTCCGGCGAGCTGGTCGGCAAGCTGCGCGTAGGATCCGGTTGCGGTGTCGCGGACCTCGTAGAAGTCGGTGAACACGTGCGTCTGGTAGCCGCCCAGGTCGACGAACAGACCGCGGTCGTGGATCTCCGCGCTTCGGCGGATGAACCAGTGTCCGCTTCGCTGATCGCGGAAGAGGGTGAAGTACTCGAACTCGCGGCGCAGACCGAACGCGGTGGCGATGTCGCGGCTCATGCGGTCGCGCCCGCCGCCCCCGTTCTTCTCCGCGTATTCGCACGACTGCCTGATCCAACCCGCGGCTCGTTCGTACGCATTGTTGAACAGGACGAGCGCCCGGTCGTCACCGGACCGGTTCGAGTACGCGAATACGTTTTCGTTCACACCCGAGTGTCCGTGCAGATCGTAGAGCAGGAAGTCTTCCACGCCTGCGAACACGTGACGTCGACGAAGGAGCGGGAAGATCTCCCGTTCGTGGCGGCCGATCAACTCGCGATTGGGCTGTTCGTTCAAGTAGGCGCGCCGGTACTCCATGCCGTACTTCTCGGTGAAGCCTTCGATCTGGCCGTGACCGAACATCGGGAGGCCCGGCATCGTCGCCATCAGCGTACAGACGCCGAAGTACTTGTCGCCGGTACCAAACTGCGCGACCGCGGTCTCCTCGTCGGGATTGTTCATGAAATTGACGAAACGCTTGAGAATGTCTTTGTCGAACTCGATAGTGTTGCGGATCGTCTGTCGGTACTTATCGTTCTCTTCGTTCTTCAGCATGTTCATGAATGCCGAGTTGTAGACGCGGTGCATCCCCAGTGTTCTGACGAAGTAGCCTTCCATCATCCAGAACGCCTCGGCCAGGAGCAGCGTGTCCGGGACCTCCTGCGCAACCCGATCGACGACTTCGCGCCAGAACTCGGTCGGGATCGCCGAATCGAATTCCTCCTGCGTCAGGCCGCGCTCGGCGCGCGATGCGATGTCGCCGCCCGATCCCGGTGTCGGGTACCAGAGCCGCTGGATATGCTTCTTCGCGAGCGTCATCGCCGCGTCGAACCGGATAATCGAAAACGACCGTGCAACGTGCAGGATCGTCTGGATTACCGCTTCGCGTACTTCGGCTTTCAGGTAGTCGAGCTGGGCGGTGTCGTTCCACGGCATCGATGTACCGTCGTTTCCATGGTAGATGAACCGCTCGTGTCCGCTGTCGAGGTCGACCCGCTTGAACACGACGGCCGCGTCCGAACGCGAGTAGTAGTGGTCCTCAAGGTAGATACCGACTCCCGGGTGCGATGACAGGTTCTCACCGGAGAACGAGTACGCCGGAAACGGCGGATGGTCGGTATGGATGAACCAGTCGGGGTGTTCGATCACCCACCGCCCGTCGATCCCGACGTGGTTCGGCACCATGTCGCTCGCGACCCGGATCCCGCGTGCGCGGCAGCGCGTCCGCAGGTCTTCGAGCGCGGGCCAGCCGCCGAGCTCGTCGGCGATCTCGTAGTCGTACAGCGCGTACGCCGATGCCTCGGCGTCGTGGTTACCCATGATGTTCTTGATCCGCCGTGACGCGCTGCTTCGCTGCCAGAGCCCGATCAGCCAGAGTCCGTTCATGCCCCACGACGCGAGGCGGTCCAGCTCCTCATCGGGGATCTGGTCGAGCCGCCGGATATCGCGCGCGTGCTGTTTGCTCAGCTGGTCGAGCCAGACCAACGCGCTCTTTGCCATGATCACGACCTCGGGCATCCAGTCACGGTCGGGAGAGAAGCCCTCCGGCTCGCCGTCGACGTCGTCGTCGACTGTCGCGAAGCTGTAGACGTGGCTCGGTCCGGGACCGCCGAATCGCTGGTTGCTCTCCTCGCGAATGAGGTCGACTCCGCGTAACAGGCGCGACAGGTAGTCGCCCATCAGCGAGCCCCACCGCTCCCGGATGAACCGCAGCTGCTGCTCGATGTTGTCGGGATAGCGCCGCGCCGGTTCCCGGAGCATGTCGATGAGCGACAGCCGGTCGGGGCCAAACGGCGGCCGGGTGCGGAAGAAGTCCGACAGGGCGTCGATCACCTCACCGTAGCGTGTAGCCTCCTGCAGGTCGCTATCGTCAAAGAGCTCCACGAATGGAGAGAACGCGGGGTTGTCGTTTTCCAGCCAGAGCATCAGCAACTCTTCCAGCACGACTTCGCGCGCGGGGCGTTCGTCGATCAGATCGTTGTAGAACTCCTCGAGCGTGCGTTCGCCGCGGTAGACCGGCGTCGGCGGGAATAGTTCGGCGAAGCGGTCCAGGCACGAATCGAGTCGATCGCGTCCGATCGATTCACCGAGCGCGTCGTACGCTTCGCCCATCGCGCGGATCCCGTGTTCTTCCCGGTAGAGATCGACGACGTGGTGCATGACCTCGTCGATGAGGCCCATCGCGTGGAGCTCGCCCGAACGGATCGCGGATGCAGGGTTGTGGACCAGGTCGCGTCGCTGGTTCATCTCGTGCGCGAGTCGTCTGGTCGCCGCAAGGTCCGCAAGGATCACGTTTCCGCTGATCGCGTACAGCGAATCGCGCAGTCCGTATCGCTCGCGAGCGTCGCGACGGACGTGAAACTCGCGCATGGGCCGGTATTGGTTTGTGCTGTTCTTCACCGATTCTTCCTTCGTGCAGCCGCCAGGCCACGGACCGCGGCGGTGAGCTCGTCGTTTGCCACGAGCTCCTCTATCGTGTGGTTCGCTCGGTATCCCCAGTTGAAATCGGAGAGCGTTCCCGGAACGTTCACTCGCTCGGCCGCCGGATCGTCCATAGTCATGCCGTCGACCAGCGCGAACAGATCCTGGATCTGGACCACACAGATCCTGGACGAGCCCTCAAACAGAGCCCCCAGGATCGCCCGTGCCGTCTCCGGCGAGTAGTCGGACGGCGCTGGGCCGTCCAGACCGAGCGTCCGCCAGAACGCGTCGCGATCCGTTTCCGAGAGCCACCACTCGCGCAGCGTGCTGGTGTCGTGCACCGACGGCGCGCAAACGGTCAGCGGCGGGTAGTTGGCCGGCGCTATGTAGGGCTGGCCATCTTCGTTCCAGCGGCGCGTCCACCGCGGGATCCTGAGCCCAAGGATCCCCAGGTCGGACAGCACGCCGGGGACGCAGTCGGGGATTGCCCCCAGGTCCTCGGCGCATGCGAGCATTCCGGTGGTCTTCTGCATGAACCCGAGCAGTTTCCGGGCCTGCGCTTCCCACGCAGCGGTAGATTCGTCCATCAGGTCGCGCGCCAGGCGTGCGACGCCGGCGCGCTCGTCATCATTCAGCGTCCGAAAGCGCGAGCAGTCGCCGAAGCACCAGGTTGGCACGTAGCTGTCGGTTCCGACGCGAACGAGCGCGCGGTCGCGGTAGTGATCGGCAAGGCGCGCCTTGGCGTGATCGCTCACCGCAAGGCGCGCGACATCGCGTTCGCCCCGGATCGATTCGGCGAACAGGTAGAGGTCCTCTCCATCGATCTGAACGAGCGCTTCGCGCCTGACCGCGTCGGCCTCGTCCCCGAAGTCACCGACGAGCGTCGATCCCGGAAGATGCGGCTCCGCGAGCCAGCGAACGCGTCCGCAGTCCATCCCGTAATTGGCGAGCCGCTTCAGATCTGCGCTCGCCCCCGGTACGAACCGGCCGAGCGCGCCAGTATCGTTGGTGGCCGAAACGCCCCAGATCCGGAAGAAACCAAGCACGTGGTCGATCCTGTAAGCCGCGTAGAACCGATCGGCGGCGATCAGTCGATCGCGCCACCATCGGTAGTCGTCGCGCTCGAGCGCGTTCCAGTCGTACGTGGGCAGGCCCCAGTTCTGGCCAAGAGGGTTCCCACCGTCGGGCGGCGCGCCCGCGCGTAGCTCATCGCTGAAGTAGTCACGATGCGCCCAGAAGTCCGCGCTGTCGTCGTTGACCATGATCGGGATGTCGCCCTTCAGCAACACACCATGCGCGGCGACCGCGTCGGCGGCGGCGGCGAACTGCTCGTGCAGCCGCATCTGAAGCCACCCGTAGTAGAGCAGATGACGGCGTCGCGCCGGATCGTCGCAGAGCGCGCGGATCGAGTCGGCATCAGGATGCTCCCATCCCGGCCACTCGCGCCACGACGCACCGTCGTGCTCGATCTTTAGCGTCTTGAACGCCGCATACTCGGCGACCCACGGTCTGTCGTCAAAGAACTGCTGTGAGGCGTCGAGGATCGCGCGTGCCGGGTGCGCACCCGCGTCGGCGAGATCGAACACCTCGTGCCAGATGCACCGCAGCATCGCCCGCTTCGCGTCCATGTACGGTCCGTATCGCAGTCGCTGGTCGGCCGCGTGGCCATCGCGCAGCGTGTTGAGCCGTTGCTCGACGTCGGTCCGCGCCGGGGCGCGCAGCAGCTCGATCTCCGGTAGATCGGACACTCGCAGGTAGAGCGGATGAAGCGCGAATGCGCTGAGCGCGCTGTACGGCGACGCCTGCCAGCCGGTGTCGTTGACCGGAAGGATCTGGATCATGTCGAGGCCGGTCGCGACGCACCACTGCGCCAACGCAGGTAGATCGGCAAACTCGCCGGACCCGATCGTGGACGCGGTCCGAAGCGCCGAAAGCGGTACGAGTACGCCGGAAAGCGGTTTGTCGGGCGTCGCGAAGGTCATGTCTGGCCTCTGAGCACTGGCGGTTCCTCCTATTGAGCATACTCATTTTTCCGCGGATCAGTAACCGGAAGCCTGGCCGTCGCCCCGGGGATCGCTGCCGGCCATCAGGATTCCGTCTTCGCCGAACGCGATGATCTGCCCAAGACCGAACCCCGCGCGTTCGGGGCCCGCGATCAGCTCTACCGTGTGGCCGCGCGCCTCCAGGCCCGCTATCAGAGTCGGGTCCATCGACTCCTCGACCAGGACTACCCCCTGCGGATCGCCGTCGCGCAGCTGCCAGCGCGGCCGGTCGAGCGCGCTCTGCGGGTCGACTCCATCATCGACCATAGACGCGACGACCTGCAGATGCCCCTGCGGCTGCATCATGCCTCCCATAACGCCGAACACCGCCGCCGCGTCGAGCGGCGGGGAATCGCCCGAACCCCGCGTGAGCAGGCCAGGGATGATCGTGTGATACGGACGCTTGAGCGGTGCGATGCAGTTCGGGTGGTCGGGATCGAGCCTGAATCCGCGGCCCCTGTTCTGCAGCGTGAATCCGCATCCGCGCGGAACGATTCCGGTGCCGAATCCCGTATAGTTGCTGTTGATGAACGAGCACGCGTTGCCGTCGGCATCGACTACGCAGAAGTAGACCGTGTCCCGGCCGACACTGTCGGCGGCCAGTCCCGGCCCGACTGCCTCAATTCGCGATCCGCGGCAGATGGAGGCGGCGCGACGCTCCGCGTACACCGGGTCCAGAAGCTCGTCGACCGGGACCGATGAGTGCGCCGGATCGGCGATGTGTGCCGCGCCGTCGGCGAATCCGATGCGCATCGCCTCAACCTGCGCGTGCATCAGCGTAACGCGATCGGCGTCGGGGTTCAGTCGTCGAAACGCCGCGTAGACGCCAAGCGCGATGAGCGCGGCAAGACCCTGTCCGTTCGGTGGACACTCCCAGACGCGGTAGTCGCCGCACGGCCCACCGTACGCGACGCTGATCGGGTCGACCCATTCGCCGCGGTGATCGGCCAGGTCGTCCGTTGTCATCACGCCGCCCTCGTGCGTTACCTCCTCTGCGATCCGCTCAGCGATCCAGTCGTGGTAGAACCGGTCGCGACCGACCATCGCGTCGTCGGTGGCAAGCTCTTCCAGTACCGTCGCCAGGCTCGGGTTCCGGAACCGGCGTCCGACGGTGGGAGCACTCCCGTCGATCAGGAGCTCGCCGCCGTACCGTACCGCCGACAGCTGCTTCTCCGCGCCCGACTTCCACCAGCGCGCGGTCATCGGCGCGACGGAGAACCCGTCGCGTGCCAGGGAGATCGCCGGCGCAAGGACGCGACGCATCGGCAGCCGGCCGTATCGCGACTGGACCGCGGCCCACGCGTCGGCGGCGCCGGGAACAGTGACCGTGTGCGCGTGGAAGACCGGCAGCGCTCCGTCGACCGCCGCCGACATCGCGACGTCGAGCGTTAACGCGCGCGGCGCGCGTCCCGATCCGTTGTACGCGCGGACGATGCCTTCGTCGGCTGCAAGATAGAGGCAGAACGCGTCTCCGCCGAGTCCGGTCGAGCACGGCTGCGTGACCTGCAGCGCCGCGGCGACCGCGACCGCAGCGTCGGCAGCGCTACCTCCCGCGCGCAGAACATCCAGGCCTGCTTCCGTCGCAAGCGGCTGGCTGCTCGCGACCGCCGCGTGTGATGCGAGCACGACCGAACGGCGACTGGCGAACCGAAGGTTCTCTGTAGTGTCGAGTTTCACGCGAAGCTCTCCCCGT
Source organism: Spirochaetaceae bacterium (assembly GCA_007694025.1). Classification (GTDB taxonomy): domain Bacteria; phylum Spirochaetota; class Spirochaetia; order DSM-27196; family SLST01; genus SLST01. Next base: position 7,558 of record RECL01000141.1, on the reverse strand, counting down.
ACGAACTATTCTACGGACGACTATACTACGGTGCCCGCCTCGTGTAGGATACACCCCCAAGTGAAGGTCCTATTCTTTGCAGCCGTATGGCTGATCGTCGCTCCATTGTACGGAGCCGTTTCCCAGTACGCAGGTGGTCCTCAGCAGCTCCCCGATGGAGCAGTCGTTGTCCGGGTCAATCGGCGTGGTCATCTTGAGCGGTCGCCCGACTCCGCGATCACCTGGTCCCCGGTAGTGGGCCTTCCGGTGCGGGTGCTTCCCGCTTACCGCGCCGGTGAACCGGTTCCCGTCACCGCAGTCGCGACCCAGCCACCCGGTGCCGATCGTCCATCCGATCGCATGGCGATCGCGCTCTCTCCCGGTGTAAAACGCGTTGGCAGGATTGTCGCGCTCGACGGAGCGCCTACGCTGGCCGCGACAGGGACCAGGCTCCACGTCAGCCGCGACGGACTGTCGACCTGGGACGAAGTCGATCTGACCACGGTGATCAACCAGTCGACGTACATCACCGCGATCGCGATCGATCACGCCGACGCGGCGCACTGGGTGATCGGTACGTCGTATAACGGGATGTACCGCACGCGCGACGCCGGTGCGACCTGGCGCGAGCTCACCTCCGATCGGTCGCTCTGGCCGAACTTTCTGGGCGCCGGGTTCTTCGAAGAAATAGCCGGGCTCTGGTTCACGATCGACGGGTCGGTCGTTGTCCAGTCGGGCTTCGGGCAGGGATTTCTGATGGTGCACTTCCACGATGGCGCACCACCGCCAATCGGGGGCGGCGTCGCGGCCCGACCGCGCGTCGAGCGGCTCGGTCCGGCAGCGGATGGGCCGACGTCACTGCACGCGTTCGCGCGCGTTGTCGGTGAGACCTCATCGATCGGCGCGCCGGTGATCCAGAGGATGACCATCCGACCCGACGACGACGCGCGCGCGCGGCGACTGACCGCGGCCGCCGACCGAACCGGCATCTACCTGTCGGCACACAACGCGGCGCCCGATCGGTTGCCCGCGTACTTCGCGCTGATGGAGCGCTTCGGGTACGACAGCATCGTTGTCGACGTGAAGGACGATCTGGGCCAGATCATGTACGACAGCCGACTTCCGGCGCCGCGCGCAGCCGGCGCGGTAGTACCGGTGCTCGATCTGCCGCGCTTCGTGGCCGCAGCGCACGCGCGCGGGATCTACGTGATTGCGCGGATCGTCGTGTTCAAGGATCCCCGGCTTGCCGCCTACGACGGCTCCCGCTATTCGCTGTGGGACTCCCGGCTCAACCGACCGTGGGGTGTCTACCGAACCGTCACCGACGCCGAGACCGGCGAGCGGCGAACCTTCGCCGTTGAGCGATGGGTCGACCCGTACCTCCCGGAGGTGTGGGACTACAACGTCGCGATCGCCGAGGAGGTCGTCGCGCTCGGCGTCGATGAGGTACAGTTCGACTACATCCGCTTCCCGTCCGACGGCGCGGTCGCCGACGTCGTGAGCCGGCACGCGATACCCGGAGCCGATCGGGTACAGGCGCTCGAAGGGTTTCTGGCAGAGGCGCGACGCAGGCTCGACGTACCGATCAGCATCGACCTGTTCGGCTTCAACGCGTGGTCGCGGATGCGCTACCTGGGACAGGATATGGTCCGACTCTCCGACTACGTCGACGTTGTCAGCCCGATGTTCTACCCGTCTCACTTTGTGCGGAGCTTCCTGCCGCGCTTCAGCTATATGGAGCGAGCGTTCGTGATCTACGATCTGGGAACCCGCCGGTCGCGCGTGCTTGCCGGAGACGACGTGCTGATCCGCCCGTACCTGCAGGCCTTCCTGATCGGTGCGGAGCTCGAGTTCGAGCGCCCCGTGTTCGAGCGCTACCTGCAGCTCCAGAAGGATGCGAGCCTGATCGGCGGCGCGAGCGGGTTCACACTCTGGAACGCGAGCGGGCGCTACTACATGCTCCCGCCCGGCGTGGTACGATAGCCGCGGTCGTGGTAGGATGCCCCATGCATCCTGTTCACGCGTGGGCTCGATCGGTCCTTGATGCTGTCGAGGTCGTCTTCTTCGGTAAGCGCTCGGTCATCGAGCGGCTGCTTGTTGCGCTCCTGTGCCGCGGCCATGTGCTCCTGGAGGATGTCCCCGGAATGGGTAAGACGATCCTTGCGCGGGCGCTTGCGGCGGCGCTTGGCGGTGAGTTTTCGCGCATCCAGTGCACGCCCGACCTCCTCCCTGCCGATATCCTGGGCGTCAGCGTCTACAATCCCAGCGACGGCACGTTCACGTTTCGCGAGGGTCCGATCATGGCGAACATCGTGCTCGTCGACGAGATAAACCGTGCGACGCCGCGCACCCAGTCGGCGCTGCTCGAAGCAACCGGCGAAGGCCAGGTCAGCATCGAGGGCAAGCGACGCGAACTGCCCGACCCGTTCTTCCTGATCGCGACGGAAAACCCGGTAGAGTTCGAAGGTACGTTCCCGCTACCGGAGGCGCAGCAGGACCGGTTCCTGCTTGCGATGAATATCGGGTACGCCGACCGTGCGGTCGAGCAGCGGATCGTCGAAAGCCAGCGGCGACTCACGCATCCGGTCAACGATGTCACCCCGGTCACTGAGATCGACGCGGTCCGCGATCTGCAGGAGCAGGTTGTCGCGGTGCACGTCGACCAGAGCATCCTTGACTACATAAGCGCGCTCGTGGAGGCCAGCCGCTCCAACCCGAACGTCCGCATCGGCGTCAGCCCACGCGGTACCCTCGCGCTCTACAAGTCGTCGCAGGCGCTCGCCGCGATCCGTGGCCGCGACTACGTGATCCCGGAAGACGTGAAGGAGCTGTGCGCGGCCGTCTTCACGAAACGGTTGATCCTGGCGAATCAGGCGAGCATCCGGGGAATCACCAGCGACGCGATTGTCGCGTCGATCCTGGAGTCGGTCCCGACGCCGGTGGTTCCCGAATAGCGATGCGCCGGGCTGCCGTTCCAATAGTCATCGCCGGGCTCTTTCTGTTTCTCTTCTTCCCAAGCTACATGGTCCAGTGGATCGGGCTTGTTACCGTGCTCCTGGTCGTCGTCGCGTGGGGATACACCCGCGTCGTGGACATGGGGCTCGTGATCGAACGCACCGACGAGCGCCTGCGTGCGTATAAGCACCAGATCGTCACGGTGCGCCTACGGATCAGGAATCGGAGCATCCTTCCGATCCCGCACCTGATGGTAACCGACAATCCGGGAAGCCTCTACACCGGCCATCGGAACCACCGGTTGCTCAGCATGCGCGCGGGCGAGCGCAGCGACCTGGTCTACGACATCAAGGCGATGAACCGCGGCGCGTACCGGATCGGTCCGGTGGACATCCGTTTCTCCGACCCGTTCGGGTTCTTCCCCGTCTCCCGGATCGTCGAGACCGAGGCGCGACTGATCGTCTACCCTCGCGTCTACCCGGTCGATATCGCGTTCCACCACGGTGTTCCGGCCGGGAGTATCACCGCGGCCAGCCGCATCTACGAAGACCCGACGCGCTACCGCGCGATCCGCGAGTACGTTTCCGGCGACGAGCTGCGTCGCGTGAACTGGAAGGCGAGCGCGCGCCTGGGTACGCTCCACTCGACCGAGTGGCTGCCGACGATCAACACGCCGGTGCTGATCCTGCTCGCGCTTGGCGTGCACGACTACGAACAGCGCAACCGCTACGCGCACTCAGAGCGGACGATCGATGCGGCGGCGAGCGTCGTGCAGTACCTGGCCGAACGGAAACAGGAGATCGGTTTCATCACAACCGGTCGCATCCGGGGCGCCGTCGATGGGGTCCTGCCGACCGTGCGCGTCGCGAGCGGGATCGCGCACGCGGTTGCGATCCTGGAGCTCCTGGCCGAGCTCGAGCTCAATCAGGACCAGGTCAGCGTTGTCGATCGGCTGCTCGAACGCGGGCGGCTGTCGCCAGGCACGCGCGTGTTCTACATGGGGCCGGCGCTCGACGAAGACGCGCTGTCACGACTGCTGATGGCCGTTCGAAATCGGTCGCTGCTGCGTCTCTACTACACCGCGCAGGGCGTCCAGGAGCCGGCGACCGCCCGACCCGACGGAGTGCGCCGATTCACTGTCACGGAGACCGGGGATGAGCTCTTCACGCTTTAGGCCTGAACTCTACCGGACGCTCGTCCATCCGCTGATGAGCGTGTCGGTCTCTGTGACCGCGGTTCTTGCGTCGCTGTGGCTCGCGTCGGCGATCGTCGGGCTCGCTTCGCCCGGGGTCGGCGTGGTCGCCGTGGTACTCCTTGCTGCGCTCGTCGAAGCGACCGTTGGCAATCTTCTCTACCGCGAGCGCGCGGGCATCGCGAACCGGGTACGCGAACTGATCATCTACCTGCTTGTCGTCTATCTAGTCGCGTCGCTGTGGCGCCCGGGCCCGCTGTCGGGGCGGTTTGAGCCCGCACTCGCGCAGATCGTTCCGGTCGCCGCCGCGGGCTTTGCGTGGCTGATCGCGTTCGTGTTTCACAACCGGCTCCGCGGGCGGGAGGCTCTGCTGCGCGCGTTCCACGCGAAGTACGACGATGAGCTGCGCCACGCGGTGCTCGACCGGCAGCACGATATGACGCTGACCGTCGCCGAGCTGCGGCAGGCGCGGAAGCTGATCGGCGGGTTCTTCTTTGTGCTCTGTCTGCTTGCGGTCCTTGGTAGTTTCGATTTCATGCCCGATCAGGTGCCCGCGACGGCCGCCGGCGCGTTCGTGCTGTTGGTCCTCTACGGCGTGACCGCGATCGCGACGATGGGCGCGCTGAACATCTTCATGGAAGAGTACGCGGCGAATGGGGAGGGGATCGCCGTCCCGGTCAGATTCGGAAGACGGCGCGCGATACTGGTGACCGTCCTGATCGTCGGCGTGTTCGCGCTTGCGTTCGCGCTCAGCCGGACTCAGAGCCTGCTGCCGCTCGATGCGATCGCGCGCTTCTTCGAGTGGCTGTCGTCGCTTTTCACGCGCGAAGGTGCGGAGCGCGAGGCGGTCGACCTGCCACGGTTCGAAGCGCCCGGGCTGAACCCCGCGCTTGCCGAGCTCATCGCGCAGTCCGAAGAGTACCAACCGCCGCTGTGGCTGAGGCTGCTCGTGCGTCTCGTGCAGCGGCTGTTCGTCGCGGCCTTGATCGTTGGGGCGATCGTGCTCGTCTTCGGACCGCTGTTTTCGCCGGCCTTCCGCGACGCGCTGCGGCGGTTCCGGCCGGGCGACTTCCTGCGCGATCTGCTCAGTCGCTGGCGGCTGCGATGGCGCGTGCTGAAGCGGCTTCTCCGGATCGGTCGTCGTCGCAGTCGAGCCGACGACGCTGAGCGGACCGACACCGATCGGCCGGTCGGTCGCGACGCGCTGTGGAAGCCGTCGCTGCGAAAAAGGCGTCAGATGGATCGGGTAGTTGCCGTATTCGTGTCGGTCACCGCGTGGGGTGCCCGTCACGGTCTCCCGTACCGGCGAAGCGAAGCCGCGCACGACTACCTTGGCCGCATCGCGGCACTCTACCCGCAGACGTACCCCGATGCGCGGACCGTAGCCGATATCTTCTGTGAGGCCAGATTCAGCCGCCAGATCGTGTCGTTCGCGCAGATGCGCGAGTACGCTCAGGCCGCGAAGCGGATCGTGCGAGTCAGTTGATGTCCTTGAGCTTGTCGCGGATCCGTGCCGCTTCTTCGTAATTCTCATCGTCGACCGCACGCTGCAGCTCGGCTTCCAGCCGGGTCAGCTCGGTGTGCTCGGCTTCGGCGGCATCGGGTGACGAATCGTCGTCGGTTATCAGGTTGATCGCGATCCCCGCCTCTTCGACGATCGACTGCGAAATGAACAGGGGACAATGGATCCGCGCGGTGATCCCGAGCGCGTCGGACGGACGGCTGTCGACGACAATCTTCTTCAGTCCCTGCTTCAGGACGATGCGCGCGTAGAACGTGCCCTCCTTGAGCTCGGTAATGTCGACGCGGTCGATCGTGGAATTGAGCTTTTCGAGCATTGTCACGAACAGGTCGTGCGACAGAGGCCGCGGCATCGGGACGTTTCCCAGTCCGATCAGGATCGACTGGGCCTCCAGCTGGCCGATGAAGATCGGCACGGCGCGCTCCGAACCGATCGGTTTGACGAGGACCGCGTTGCCTTTGTCTGTGCGCGCGACGGTCCAGATTTCCGCCTCCACCAGCATTATGTTCTTCATGGCTCCTTTATAGTACGATGACCGCCCCGATTTTTCAAACCCGCGTAGGCCAGACCTACCGCACCTCTGACGCGGCTTCATTGAAGCGTTTCAGGTTTCCTCCGCAGGTTCATCACCGCCGTGATCACTATGCGATCTGGCTTGAGGGTGTACAGAAGTCCGTAGGGAAACCGGTCCAGCAAGGCTCTTCGCGTGCGCGGGCCGACTCGTGCCCAGGCCTCCGGAAACTGAACGATCCTCGAAACGGTACGGTCCACCTCAAGAGCAAACTCGAAGCCCAAAGCGGCCCGTTCCTGATTGTAGTACTCGATCGCCTCCAGCCATTCGATCCGGGCCTTGCGGAGGAACTCAACGGTCATTGGCCGGCAAGGTCACGTTTCATCTGCTCGTACGGTGTGGACGGCTCTTCTCCCCGATCGTGATCATCGATCCGACGTTCCGACTCCGCGATCCACTGCCCCTCGATCGTCCGCTCCCGATCCGATCGCAGACTATCAAAGAGCCGCTCGATCAGGACGGTCCGCTCGTACGGAGAGAGAGACAGAGCCTCAGCGATGATGGCGTCGGACCGACCAGTCATGATCTCCTCAGATTATACCACATTCTGCCACTGATCGTGATCTGTGCGCGATTCAGGCCAGGCCTACCGCACCGCCGCGACCGCATTCCTGAACAGGCGCAGGCCGCACTCGGGGTCGATACGCCGGTGGCGCCAGAGCGGGTGGTTCTGTTCGATCAGGAAGGCTTCGGGGTGCGGCATCATGCCCAGGACGGTTCCGGTCCGGTCGACGACTCCGGCGATCGAGCCGGTCGATCCGTTCGGGTTGCGCCCGCGGTAGCGGAACGCGACCAGCCCGTCGCGCTCGATCCGGCGCAGCACCTCTTCATCACGCGCGACGAACCGGCCTTCGCCGTGGCGGATCGGTACGTCCAGGACGCCGATCCCGTCCAGCCACGGAGAGCTGCACGAGCGCTCGCGTTCGATCGTGACCCAGCTGTCCTCAAACCGTCCCGACGCGTTGTGTACGAGGGTTACTTCTCGCTCCCACCGCGCATCCAGATCGGGCAGGATCCCCATCTTCACCAAAACCTGAAACCCGTTGCAGATCCCGATCACCAGCCGACCCGATTCGCGGAACCGTTCCATGTGCGACCGAAGCGCGCGCAGGCGGTGCGCGAGCATCATCCCCGACCCGACGTGGTCTCCGTACGAGAACCCGCCCGGCAGGGCGATGATTCCGGCCGCGTCGATCCGCGACGGGTCGGACAGGAGTTCGTTCACGTGGACCCGGTCGACGGTCGCACCGGCGATCTCAAACGCGGTCGAAAGCTCGCGATCCGCGTTGATCCCGAGCCCGGTCAGCAGCATCACTCGCGGTCGAGCGCCGGCCGCCGA
>RECL01000224.1 GCA_007694025.1 Spirochaetaceae bacterium | reverse complement strand
GTTCAACGCGGCGCTCGGCGCCGAAGAGTACGGGTTCTGCAGGATAGGTGGTGGCCCCGGCCGAGCGGCTCCCGGGGCTTAGGCGCTGAGTACCGCGGCGGGCTCGTCGGCGGTGACTTCGGTCAGGTAGCCGGTGCGCAGGCAGCTGTCGAGGAGCTCGTAGCTGATGAACTCGCACGATTCGCGGATGCCGTGCTCGGAGATGCTCGTCAGGCGCGACTCGTAGCCGCCGTCGGTCTCAGACAGCAGCTCGATGTAGGTCTCGATACCGGCGATACCCTTGACCCGGAATTGCCTGTTCATGACGTCCTCCACGCTATAGAATGTCGGCGGATTTCGTGGGCGATATGAGGAAGAGTTTCACGCAGCAGATTCTCGATGCGGTAGACGCACGCCGGGCGGTCGTCTTTCCGAGCGAGGTCGCCGCCGCGTTCTGGCGCCGGGAGGCAGTGCGCACCGGTACGCGCCGCGCCGTCCGCGAGGACCTTCTGCTGTCGTGGGACCGGTTCAAGGAGACCGCGTTCGACCTGCGGACCGATCTGCTGCCCGCGAACCAGACGATCCGCGCGGTATTCGTGGCGCGGCTGATCGCGGAGAACGCGCGGTCGCCGTTCCTGCGGTGGCTCATTCCGGAGGCGTTCGCCGATCGCGCGACCGGGTTCGGCCCGTCGATCGCGCGCGCGCTTCCCTCCGTTCGCGCAGCAACCGCGTTGCCCGTCTCCGCGTCGGCGCGCCTGGCGGGTCTTGTCGCCGACGCGCGCGAGATCGATCGACGCTACCAGGGCTTCCTGGATCAGCATGGGCTCTACGAACCGCGATGGCTTGCGACAGCGCCGGCGTATCGCGGCGGCGACCACCTGCTGGTGTTTCCTGAGCTCACCGAAGACTTCCCCGACTTCGAGCCCGCGGTCGCGCATCTGCCACGCGTTGCGGTCCCCGGCGATCGGTTACCCGTCGCCGGTCGGCACCGCGACGCGCGCGCGGAGGTCGACTCGCTCCTTGATCGCATCGCCCGGCTGCTGGACGACGGCGTGCCGGCCGACCGGGTCGTTGTGACCGTCTGCGACCTGGACGCGCTTCGCCGGCGGCTCGTCCACGCGGCCGAGCTCGCTGCGGTTCCGCTCAGCTTCCGTCAGGGGTTGCCGCTCGACGATAGCGCGCCCGGGCGCCTGTTCGCCGCGATGGGCGATCTGGTTGCCGACGGCTTCGGCGTCGAGTCGCTGAAGCCGTTGGTGCTCAATCGTGCGGTCCCGTGGACCGACTACACGGTCAACGGAGAACTCGTGCTCGCGGGGGTTGCCGCGGGATGCATCGGCGGGCGGTCGCGTCCCGACCCGCGCTGGCGCGCGATCGACGAAAAACGCTATCCGCGCGCGCCGGCGATGATCCGGGCGTTGGAGTCTGACATCACCGCGATCGTGTCGGCGAAGACCGCCGCGGACCTCCGGTCCAGGCTCAACGGCTTTCTGTCGCGCGCGATCGACCGCGATGGGTGGCATCCCGACGACCAGGCGATCGTAGAACGATCGCTCGAAGAGCTGCGGTCGATCGCCGAAACCGAGTCCCGGCTGGGCGTCACGGTGCCCGACCCCTTCCAGCTCTGGTTGAGCCGGCTCCGAGAACAGCGCTACGCCCCGCGTCGCGCGCCGTCGGGCGTCGCGGTGCTCGACTATCGCGTTGGCGCCGGCGTATGCCCCGACTACCACTTCGCCATCAACGCGCACCACGCGGCGATGAGCGTGCGCATCCCGCGCTTCCCGTTCCTTGGCGACGTCGACCGCGATGCGCTCGGGCCGGCAGGAGAGGACCGCGACCTGTCGCGCGACTTCGCGCTCGCGTACGCGGCCTCCGGAGCGTCGGTCTGCTTTTCGTTCAGCAGCGTCGGGCACGACGGGCCGAACCTGCCGCCCGGACTCTTCGTCGCCGACCGACTCATCGATGACGCTCCCGCGCCGCCGCGCTCACCGTATAGAATCGAGGAGGGCAGGTCGGACTCGACCCCGGCTGCCGACTCGGACGTCGCTGGCGCGAGCACGACCGTGCTGCCGCTTCAGGCCGACGGCGTCAGCGCGTACACCGCGACGATCGGACCGCCGGGGCTGAACGCGATGACCGATCCGATCGGCGATGAAGCGCTCATCGCGGCGCTTGTCGCACGGCAGGCCGATTCCGGCGACGCGATCACGCTCCGAGTTTCCGCGTCCGACCTGGAGTCGTTTCGCGCCTGTCCGTTCTCGTACCTGCTCCAAAGACCGCTCGGCGTCGGTGAGCTCGACCTCACGATAGACCCCGACAGCGCGCGCGACATCGGGACCTACTATCACCGGCTGTTCGAGCGATTCTTCAAGGAACTCCACGACGAGCGCGCCCGCTTCGATCCATCGCGGATCGACGAGTACGTCGAGCGGCTCGGCCGGATAGCGGCGGAGCCCGCGACGCGTCCCGTTGGGATGGTGCCCGGCTTCGTGTACGACGCGATCGCGCGGCGCGCGAGTCTGGTCGCGGTCGCGCTCCTGCGGATCGATTCGGCGGTGATCGCCGGGCACGCACCCGAGTACGTCGAATCGTGGCGCAGCCGCTACGACGACTCTCTGAACGCTCAGCTGGTCGGTCGGTTCGACCGCACCACGCGCTCACCCGACGGCAGCCTTACGCTCGTCGACTACAAGAAGCGCACCGTCCCGACCGGATCGTCTCAATCGGGTGGCGCGAAGGAGCCGGTCGGGATCGTCGACCGGTCACCCGCCGAGCGGATCGACGCGGCGGCCGCGATCACGTCGATGCAGATCCCGTTCTACGTCCGGCTCATCGAATCGAACGGCGAGCACGTCGGCGCCGCGTACTACTACAGCCTGGAGGATGGTTCGGCGCTCCCGGTCTACACGGAGGCCGCATCGGAGGCAGGCGACGACACCGCGGCGTCGATCAGGGGCGTTGTGATGAGCCGGGAGCGGATGGAGGAGGTGATCGTTCTGATGAACGATGCGCTCGAGCAGATGGTATCCCGGATCAGATCGGGCGACTACCGGTGCGGTCAGACGTGTGACGGGTGCCGCTACCGCGCGATCTGCAGAACCGGGTTTGTGGTGCAGTAGATGAGAGCCGATCCCGATCAGCACGCCGCGATCGAAGCCTCCCGCAACGTCGTCGTCAGCGCCGGCGCCGGGTCGGGCAAGACGTCGGTTCTGACGCGCCGCTACGTGAGGCTCGTCGTCGAAGATGGGCTTCGCGTCGGTGAGATCCTGGCGCTCACGTTCACGCGGAAGGCGGCCGCCGAAATGTACGGCCGGATCTACGCCGAGCTTGCTGCGCGGGCCGACGACCCGTTCGTCGCAGAACAGCTCGCCGATTTCGACTCGGCGTTCATCGGGACGCTCGACAGTTTCTGCGGAAGCATCGCACGCAGCGGGTGCACCCGCTACGGCGTGCCGTCGACGTTCGCCGTCGACGAGGAGCTGGTCGCCCGCATCGCCGAACGCGAGAGCCTCGGCTTCATCCGCGAACACGCGTCGGACCCGACCGTTGCCGACGCGATCCGGCTCAACGGTCTGCAGCGATTGTGGAAGGATGGCGTGTCCCGGATGCTTTGCGACCACTGTCCGGTGGGTGACGACTTGCCGCTGACCCGGTTTCTGCCGATTCAGCGCCGCTTCCTGGAGGAGCAGCACGCACAGATCGACGCGCGGCTCGACAGCCTGTTTGCGACCGTGGCCTCGCTCGATCGTCGCGCCGCGAAGTGCATCGACTCGGTCCAGGTGCTCGTCGAGTCGGTCGATCACGACCGGACCGTGGAGGCGCTTGCTCGCCTTCTGAAGATCGCGCGGCGATGCGGGCGCAGCGAGCATCCCGACGTAGCGATCCTGAAGGAGGTCGTGCCGGAGATCGAGCAAGCCGCACAGCTTGCGATCGCGGTCCGCTCGACACTCGATTCGTGGGACGCGACGCAGGCCTTCGTGACGCTTCTTGAGCAGGCGCGCCAAAACGTTGTCCGCGCGAAGATCGGCGGCGGCGTCCTGTCGTACCACGACGTCGTCACGCTCGCGATCCGGGTTCTCTCCGATGACACCGAGCTTCGCGACCACTACAAGGCGCGGTTTCGCGCGATCATGATCGACGAGTTCCAGGACAACAACGAGCTGCAGAAGGAGCTGCTCTACCTGATTGCAGAACGCGCGGACTCGTCGGTTCCCGGGATTCCCGGCGCTGACGCGCTCGACCCGTCGAAGCTCTTCTTCGTCGGCGATGAGAAGCAGTCGATCTACCGCTTTCGCGGCGCCGACGTTGGCGTGTTCCGGTCTCTGTCGGAGGAGCTCGGCGGCGCGCAGGCGTCGCTTGTTCTGGGCGCGAACTACCGAAGCGAACCGGGGCTGATCGCCTTTTTCAATCGTTTCTTCCCGATCGTGTTCGCCGACGCGCGCGAGTCGTACGAGGCGCGCTACGAACCGCTGCGGCATCGCGACGCGACGCCGGGAGTCGCTCCGACGGTTGAGCTGTGGCGGGTTGAACGCCGCGAACGCGGCGATGGCGACTCGCTCGAAGACCCCGACGCGCAGGCGTACCATATCGCGCGCGCGATCCGCGATCACGTAGAGAACGGAACGCTCGCTGTAGCGGAGCGCGGCCCCGACGGCGCTCCCTCAGAGCGACCAGCCGGCTACTCCGACTTCGCGATCCTGATGCGCAGCACCGGGAACCAGATCCGGCTCGAGCGGATGCTCAGGCTCTTCGGCGTGCCCTACGTGTCGCAGACCGCGCGGAGCCTCTTCCTGGAGGCGCCGATCAACGACATGTACCAGCTGCTGCAGCTGGCCGTCTACCCGCAGGACCGCGTCGCGTACACCGCGTACCTGCGCGGGCCGCTTGCGAACCTCTCCGACGACGCGATCGTCCGGCTGCTGATGGACGACTCCGCGCTCTTCCCCGACCCCGCGGGACTGTCGGCGGACGATAGCCGTCGGCTCGCGATCGCGCGCGAGCGCTACGAAGCGATCGTCTCCATGGCCGATCGCCTTCCGATCACCGATCTGCTCCACCAGATCTGGTACCGGTGGGGATACCGCTATCACCTGCTGCGCCGGCAGGAGTACGCGACCTATCTGGAGTATTACGACCTGTTCTGGGAGCTTGCGCACCGGTTCGAGGATCGTGGGCTCGCCGCCTTCCTGGACGAGGTTCGCGCGCACCTGGGGCGCAACGAAAAGATGGACGAACTCGAGGCGCTCCGCGACGACTCGGGTGTCCACCTCATGACGATCCATCGCGCGAAGGGGTTGGAGTTCCCGGTCGTGATCTGCGCGTACGCAGAGAATCGCGGCCGCGGCGAATCGGTCGGCGGGTCTCCCTTCTACTGGTCGAGCCGATTGGGCCCCGCGTTCAACACCGGAATTGTGCTGCCCGGTGGCGTGCGCGAGCAGCCGGCGAATGCGGTCTACCTCTACGAACAGCGTCAGAACGAACTGGAGGCGCAGGCCGAGCTCAAGCGCCTGCTCTACGTCGCGGCAACGCGCGCGGAGAGCCACCTGATCTTCGTTGGCGCAGCCGGCAAGGCCGCCGGATCGATGCTCGAACTCATCGAACCCGCGTTCACCGCCGTGGTGGACGATCCCGCGATGCCCGCAGAGCCCGCTGCGCTCACCGTCGCGATCCGCGACCTGCTGCCGGTCGCGGCTGGCGACGAGTACGCGGCACGGCGGAGCGACCGCGAGATCGATATGGTTGACCGCGCGCGCGCGTACGCGGCGCTCCCGCGGGTACGCCGCGACGCAGCCGTCGATACCGTGACGGCTACCGCCGCGAACGCTGCGCACGTAGCGGCCACGCACTCCCAGGCGGCGCACGCCGATCCGGCGTACGCCGCGCGCGTCCAGACCGACCCGGCTGTCCGCGCCGTCTCCGAAGACGCCGCGCTCGACGTCGACCCGATCCTGGATCAGCACGACCTGGCCGCGGTGTTCGGTACCTTCTGCCACGCGCTGATCGAACACGCTCCGGCCGGCGGCTACGCCGACGACGTCGAACCGACGGCGCTCACGCGGGTCAGACTCCCCGACCTGTCGCGACGCGACCTGGAGCTCTTCGTGCGCGACGGCATCGCGCTCGCGAACGCATTCGTGGGGTCGGCCTTCACGGCGCGGCTTCGCGCGCTCGATTCGGTCGAGCACGAGGTCCCGTTCATGCTCGCCGTCGACGGCACGATGACGACCGTCCGCGGGCAGATCGATCTGCTCGCGCTCGATTCGCGTTCGGCCGTTGTCGTCGACTTCAAGAGCGACCGCGTCGTCGACCCGGCTCACTACGCGGTCCAGCTCGACCTCTACCGTCGCGCAGTTGCCGCGCTCTACGATCTTCCGGTGGAGGTCGTGCTCTACGACTTGCGCCGCGCGCACGCGCTCACCATCACCGACTCCGTGAGCGACGCGGTCGTGATCGACGCGATCGAGCGCGCCGCCGCCGCTCCCGCTCCCGGGGCCGCATTCATCGCTCCCGGCGCGACCGGGTAGGACAATCGCCCCGGTTCGTGAATAATGAGCCGTGCGTTGCAGCCCGGTTCTGCTCACGCTCTCTATCGTTCTCGCCGCGACGGCCGCTGCTTCGGTGTACGCTCAACCTCTCGCGGGCGACCCGTCGGGCGTAGCTCCGCCTCCGACTGCCGATCCGTTTCCCGCGTCCCGGGTCGTACCGATCGCGGACTCCGCCGGTATCGGGTCGACGGTCACCGCCCTCGCCCAGTGCGGCGTCGGATACCTCTGGATCGGAACGCCGTCGGGCCTCGCACGGTACGACGGCGTCGCCGCCCGGATCTATCGACGGTCCGAGTCGCTTGTCGACGACCGGATCACCGCGCTCTTCGTCGACTCGCAGAACGTGCTCTGGGTCGGCACTGCGAGCGGTTTGCTGCGCTTCGACCCCGAATCCGACGCGTTCTCCGGGGGACTCGATGGGTTCACTGTCACCGCGATCGCCGAAGATTCGCGTGGAGCGCTCTGGATAGGGACGACCGATTCGGGGGTCATCGCGTACCAACCGGAGAGCGGGTACGCGGTCAGGATCGGCTACGACCCGAACGCCCCCCGTTCGATTCTCTCCGACTCTGTCACAGCGATTGAGACTGACCGACGCGGTTGGGTCTGGGTCGGCACCAGGTCGCGCGGGATCACGCGCCTGAGCGCGAGCGCGGCGTTCGCACGCCGCGTGTCCGAAGACGACGTTTTCCATATCCGGCAGAGCGCGTCGCAGCCGGGCATCCGGTCGGACCGGATCACGGAGCTCCTTGTCGATACCGCCGGAAGACTCTGGGTCGGTACCGCCAATCGTGGGTACGGGCCGTGGCCGCCCGACGACGCCGCGGAGTCGGGTGGTTGGGTCGACACCGGCGGCAGGTCTGTTTCGGCGTTCCTGGTTGACGCGCACGGCGACGTGCTTGCCGCATCGGGTGAGCGGATCGACCGCGTCCTGGCGGGCGAACCAGGGCGGGTCGCGCGGAGCCACGGGCACCCGACCGTGACCGCGCTCCTGATCGACCGCTCGGGCACCGTCTGGATCGGGTCGGAGACGGCCGGAGTCGGCCGCCTGGTGCCGCCGCTGCCGGGCGTTCAGACCGTGCTTGCCGGATCGGGAGGAGCCTGGGGCTCTGATTCACCGACCGTCTGGAGCTTCGCCGAAGAGCGCGACGCTACGATCGTGGTCGCGACCGACCGGCACGGGCTCTTCCGGTTCGATCCCGACGCAGGTACAACCGCCGCTGTCGGAGCGCTCGCCGAAACGCCGATCTACGGTGTTTCGGTCGACGGCGATGGTACCCTCTGGCTCGCGCGCGGGGAGCACGGTGCCGTAGCCGTGGATCGCGATGGTCGCGTTCAGACCCAACTCGTGCAGACGATCGTCGGTCCCGGGCTACCCGCTGAAGCGGTCTTCTCGGTAGCCGCCGTAGACGGCCTGGTCGTCCTCGGTACGACGAGCGGCGTGATCCTCTACGACCGCGATTCCGCCCGTTACCGGTTCGCGGCCGCGGCCGGTGCCGACGGCTTCGTCGTGACCACGCTCGCGCGCTCCGATCGTCGCGTCTGGGTCGGCACCGACAGCGGATCGGTCGGCCTGATCGATCTGTCGGGTGAATCCGGCCTTGACGACCGGTTCGCGGTCGGTTGGTACGACGTGAGTGATCTTCGCGTCGACCGGATCGTACAGCCGGTCTGGTCGATCGCAGAGCGCGCCGACGCGTCGCTCCTGCTCGCTGCCCGCGATGGCGGCGTCATTGCCTTCGAGCGCCCGGGTCGCGACGCGGCAGCGGGCGATCACGTGTCAGCCGTACGGGTCGGCGGCGATCCGCCCGCGTACGGCGTCGTCGATACCGTCGACGGGTACTGGGTGCTGACTCCCAACGATCTTCGGTTCTACCGATACCCGTCTGGCCGGACGGAGCCCGACGAGCGCGAAGGTGAACGTCGGGCAGCGCCCGCGCTGCGGTTGACGCGCGCAGACGGGCTTCCCGAAGGAGTCTTTGCGGCGGGTGCGTTGTTCGCCGCGAGCGACGGCTCGATCTACGTCGGAGGAACTCGTGGTGCGGCGCGTATCGATCCGGCGGTGCTGTCTGGTTCGCAGTGGGCGATCGACGCGTTGGTGCCGCCACTTGCTATTTCGCAGATCGAGGTCGACGGGGGCAACGTTTCGGCGGTTGTTGCGGCGCTCGACCTGGTAGCGCCCGAACAGACACGCGTTGAGGTGCTCCTCGACGGGTACGACGACCAATGGGTGGCCGCTGCAAGCGGGGCCCGCGTCACGTACCAGGATCTGCCCGCCGGAGCGTATCGGCTGCACGCGCGCGCGGTGTCGCGTAACGGCGTCGTCGGGCCTGCACAGCTGGTCGTCGAGTTCGAGTCACCGCGACGGCGTCGAACCGCGGCGATCGTCGGGCTTGTGGTATTCTGGACGCTCGTGACGACCGTCGCGATTCAGATCGGTCTCACCAGACCAGCAGATTCCCGCCGTACGTGAGACCGGCACCGAACCCTACCGTGATCACGCGCTGGCCGCGCGACAGGATGCCACGCTCCTCCATCTCTGTGAGCGCGATCGGGATACTCGCCGCCGATGTGTTGGCGTACTCGGCTATGTTCATGAAGAACTTGTCGATGGGCAGGCTCGCCCGCTTGCACGCGGCTTCGATGATCCGCGCGTTTGCCTGGTGCGGGACGATATGGTCGATCTGGTCCATCGTCAGACCGTTGCGGTCCAGGAGCTCGGCGACCACGTCGATGATAGCCTGAATCGCGAAGTGGTAGACCCGCCGCCCGTCCATGAAAAGTTTGGTTCGCTCGACCGGCGTGACTCCCGGCTCGTACGCCTCTCTGCTCCCGCCGGCCGGGCGCAGGAGCGTGTTCGCACCGCTTCCCTGCGAGTGGAGCACGCCGTCGACGATCCCGGGTTCGTCCGACGCGGTGACGATCGTTGCCGCAGCGCCGTCGCCAAACAGGACGCACGACGAACGGTCCGACCAGTTCACGATCTTGCTGTAGACCTCCGCGCCGATCACCAGAACCGTGTCCGCCGCGCCCGAGTCGACGAATGCCTTCGCGGTTGTAAGGCTGTACGAAAAGCCCGTGCACGCGGCGACGATGTCCATCGCGCCGGCGCGCGTCGCGCCGATCCGGTCCTGCACGATCGCCGCGGTCGATGGCAGGCCGGGGTAGTCAGGGGTCGATGTCGCGAGCACGATCAGATCGATCGCAGCCGCGGGAACACCGGCCTTCGCGAGCACGCGATTCGCGGCCTCTACCCCCAGATCCGATGCGGATACGTCGTCATCGGCGATGTGCCGCTTCCTGATTCCCGTGTGCGAGAAAATCCACTCGTCGGACGTGTCCACGAAGGTTGCCAGTTCGTCGTTCGTGATGACGCGGGGCGGCACGTACGACGCGACCGCGGCTATCCTCGATGGCACGCCTCGCTCCCTACTTGAACTCGTCGAAGACCCGCTGGATCTGCGCGGCGTTGCCGGCGATGAACTCGTTGAGATCGTTCATCGACACCGGGCCCGGATCGGGTCCAGGAAAGCGACGGATCGCTTCGTCGATGTTGTCCTCGTTGATGAACTCCGGGATCGCGGTGAGCGACTGGACGGATCTGACATCGGCCACGACCAGGTACGCATCGGCGAAGACGTTGAACAGAAGATCGCCGTCGGTGCCCTCGCGCAGAACGTCGCTCGATATCGGCGCTTCGGAGTAGGGGCTTTCGGCGACGAAGAAGCCACGGGTCCGATCGGTCGCCGGCAGATCGCGCACCAGATCGTCGAGCGTTCCACCGATCGGATAGCCGAAGCCGATCCGGCTCCTGGTGTCTCGCAGCGGAGAGTGGAGGATCGCGCTGATGACGCGCTGCCCGTGGCGCTCTCGCAGCCGGTTGCCCGCCCGAAGCTGACCGGGGAAGCCCTGCTCCTCCATGCGTTTGGCGTAGAGCGGTTGCACAAATCCGGTGAACGCGTGTTCCATTCTCAGGTAGACCGGCGCGCGGATCCCCTGATCAAGAAACGCGTCCTCGATCGCGGCGACCATCATCGCGTCGGGGATTCCGTTCGCGAATACCTGACGAAGAACATCGGGATCGCTCTCATCTCCCGGTTCCAGTATGTGCGAGTAGTCCGGCGTGAAGCCTACCCCGATGATTCTGAATCGCGGTTCATCGGGACCCTTGGACCGGTTTACTTCCCACGCCGCGCGGAACACGTTCGCGATCTCCTGGTAGCCCTGGACGACCTGGTGCGAGAACATGATGTCGTGCGCGAGCGACTCGTTGAACGTGGTCGCCGTGACCAGAGCGTCGATGCGCTCCTGATCGGTCCGATTCGCGTACTGGAACCCCAAATAGTGGATGCCAGCGCGGTCGAGCGTCGGGATCAGCTCGGTCAGAAAGGCCAGATGCTCGCGCACAAACCCGGATTCACCGATCAGGACGATGTCGTGGCGGTCGAGCGCCGTTACTACGAAGTCGGCGGCACTCGGAGACGCGGTCAGGAACTCGGCCATCTCCGCTCTGATCTGCGAGTTCACGCGCATGCGCGGGATCTGGTTGTCGACGAAGAGGCGAAACGGATCGACGATCGCGAAGAACGCGATTCCGATCACTATGAACCAGACGACCCGGGATCGTTTCTGTTGCACCCGCTTAGTATATGGGATGCCGTCCATCCCGGCTACCGATCACCGCAATCTCCGAATGCTGACAAAACCACTTGACTTGACACCCCGGTCTTCAGCTGATACCTTCGCGACGGTTCGGGAGGCTGCATGAAACGTTGCTTTGTCTATCCGGGGCAGGGCGCCCAGTACGTCGGAATGGGCAAAGATATCTACGATCGCTACCCCGTGACGCACCGGATCTTCGACCGTGCGACGCAGTGCGCCGGTTTTGACGTCGCCGCGCTCCTGTGGGACGGCACCGAGGAAGAGCTCAAGGCGACCGACCGGTCGCAGGTTGCGATCACGCTCGTGAACCTTGCCGCACGCGCGGCGCTTGGCGAGCGTGGTATCGTGTCGGACGCCACCGCCGGATTCAGCCTGGGCGAGTACGCGGCGCTCGTCGATGCGGGAGTGATCTCCGAAGATGACTGCCTCACGCTCGTCGTCGAGCGCGGACGGATCATGGAGCGCGTGAGCCGCAGCCTCGACGGTGTCGACGGTTCGGCGGGGATGGCCGCGGTGCTCGGGATCGACGCCGACGCAATCGCGAACGCGCTTGCCGACGCCGGCGTTGACGGCGTGTTCCCGGCGAACCTGAACAGTCCGGTGCAGACCGTGCTGAGCGGTACCGCGGCGGGTCTCGCGGCGGCCGAGCCGGTCCTGAAGGCCGCCGGTGCGCGGCGGGTCGTCGTGCTCAAGGTATCTGGCCCGTTTCACTCGCCGTTGATGGCCGACGCGCGCACCGCGTTCGCCGACGTCCTCGATCGTGTCCAGTTCTCCGACCCGATCAAGCCGCTCTATTCGAACGTCACCGGAGCGCGCGTGGTGTCCGGGACCGAGATCAGGCGCCTGTGCGCCGACCAGCTCGTGATGCCGGTACGCTGGGTCGACGAAGAGGCCCTCATCGTCGCGGATGGCTACGATGAGCTGCTCGAAGTGGGGCCCGGTGAGGTGCTCGGGGGGCTGTGGAAGGCGTATCTCAAGTCCAGTGAAGCGGTCGACGTGCCGTGCCGACCGGCCGGCACCGTCGACGCGATAGAATCGATCGTACAGTAAGGAGTTATTATGCTGCTTCAGGGTAAGAATGCACTCGTCACCGGTGGTTCGCGCGGTATCGGCCGCGAGATCGTACTCGCGTTCCTGCGCGAGGGTGCGTCGGTCTGGTACCTCGATCTGGCCGAAGGCGACTCGCTCGCCGAGTATCAGGAGCTCGCCGCGAAGAACGGAGCCACCGCGTCGTTCATCGAAGCGAACGTGGCCGACGAACCGAGCGTCGAACAGGCGATCGCCGCGATGCTCGCCGCGACCGACCGGATCGACGTGCTGGTCAACAATGCCGGTATCACGCGCGACAACCTCCTGTTCCGGATGAGCGCGCAGGAGTGGAACGACGTGTTGTCGGTCAACCTGACGAGCGCGTTCTTCCTGTCGAAGATCGTCGTGCGCCAGATGGCGAAGCAGCGTTCGGGTTCGGTGATCAACGTCGCGAGCATCGTCGGCGTGATCGGCAATCCCGGCCAGGCGAACTACTCCGCGTCCAAGGCGGGGATGATCGGACTGACCAAGAGCGTGGCGCGCGAGGTCGCGGCGCGAAACGTCCGCGTGAACGCGGTCGCACCGGGGTTCATCAACACGAAGATGACCGAGAAGCTCAACGAAGAGCAGCAGAACGCGCTCAAGAGCCAGATCCCGATGGGACGGATTGGCGAGCCAGAGGAGGTAGCAAAGGCGATCCTCTTCCTGGCGAGCGATCTGTCGTCGTACTTGACCGGTCAGGTTATTCACGTGACCGGCGGACTCGGGATGTAGCATGGCTTCCAGAGTAGTTATCACTGGGCTTGGCGCGGTCACGCCGCTTGGCAACTCGGTCGACGAAACGTGGGATGGCATGATCAGCGGACGCAGCGGCGTCGCCCAGATCACGAAGTTCGACGCGTCCGGCTACCCGGCCACGATTGCTGGCGAGGTCAAGGGCTTTGAGATTCGCGACTACATCGACAGCCGCGACGCGCGCAAGATGGATACGTTCTCGCACTACTCGGTCGCCGGCGCGATGCAGGCGATGAAGGACGCCGGACTCGGCGAAGGGTCGTTCGACCCCGAGCGTATCGGCGTGATCCTGGGGGTCGGGATCGGCGGGTTCGAGAGCCTGGAGTCGAGTTACGAGGCGCTCTTCCTGAAGGGACCCGAGCGGACCCCGCCGATGACGATTCCGAAGCTGATCTCGAACGAAGGGCCCGGGAACGTCGCGATCACGCTCAACTGCCAGGGACCGTGCTACGCGGTGACGACCGCGTGTTCGTCGGCGACCGACGCGATCACGAACGCGTACCGCCTGGTGAGCGAGGGGCTCATCGACGTCGCGATCACAGGCGGCGTCGAAGCGTGCATCACGCGGCTTGGAGTGATGGGGTTCAGCGTGATCCACGCGCTGACGACCGAGTACAACGACCGACCGACCGAGGCGTCGCGTCCCTTCGACAAACTGCGCAGCGGATTCGTGATCGGAGAGGGCGGCGGCGTACTGACGATCGAGAGCCTCGAGCACGCGCAGAAGCGCGGCGCGCGGATCTACGCGGAGATCGTCGGCACCGCGATGACGTGCGACGCGCAGCATCTGACCGCCCCGCATACCGAAGGCCGCGGCGCGATCCAGGCGATGACGATCGCGCTCAGGCAGGCCGGAGTGCAACCGGGAGACGTCGACTACATCAATGCGCACGGCACGAGCACGCCGATCAACGACCCGTTCGAAACGAAGGCGATCAAGGCGGTGTTCGGCGACGCGGCGCGCAGCGTCAAGATCAGCTCGACCAAGTCGATGACCGGTCACTGCATCGGCGCGGCCGGAGGGGTCGAGGCTATCGCGTGCGTCAAGGCGATCACCGAAGGCGTGATCCCGCCCACGATCAACCAGACCGACTCAGACCCGGAGTGCGACCTTGATTACACGCCAAACGTCGCGGTCCGCCAGCCGGTGAACGTCGCGATGTCGAACACCTTCGGCTTCGGCGGGCACAACGGGGTCGTCGTGTTCCGGAAGTTCGCCGGGTAGGCGCGCCGGGCGGCCGCACCCGCCCGCATCGGCGGCTGCCCGCATACGCGACCGCGCGCACCCGCCGTGCGGTGCTACACCGTCCAGCCCATCTCGAACTCGACGTCGAACAGCGAGTAGCGGTTGCGCAGGTAGCGGACCCAGTCGATCGCGCGGGTGACCCACACATCGGGAATCTGGGCCTCGTATGCACCGATCCCGGCGCGATCGAGCGCGTCGAGTGCCCGCTCCGCATCGTCGAGCGCGCCGCAGAGTTCGACGATCCTGCCGCGATTAACCGCGATAGCGTCCCTCCGTCGCGTGACTTCGGTCTCGCCGAGCGATCGCCCGGCCGATTCTTCCTCCATCTTCCCGGTGAACGGACTCATCTCTACCGGTACGCGGTCGCGCCATCCGGCTTCGGCCGCCGCGATGTCGTGTGCCGATCCCGACGGCGCCTTTCCGGTCGACAGCGCGGCACAGATCGACCGGTAGCGCTCAACGACCGTCCTGATCGCGGTCGTGACCAGAAGCCCGTGCAGGTCGGTCTGCGACGGGTCAAACGGCACGGCGATCTCCCACAGATGCGCGAGCGTGTGCTCCGCCGACGCTGCCGGGCGCGATGCGCCGATGAGCTGCATCGACAGGCCCGATACCATCAGCGCGTCCAGAGCCGGGATCGCGGCCGATCGAAGCGTGCCATGGCGCAGCGACGCAACCGCCGACCTGGCACAGAACGCGCACCAGTCGGCCTGCGCTCGGTCGAACGGCTCGCCGGTCACGATAGACGAGACCTCCCAGTCGATGCGCGCGATCAGTTTTGCGGTCAGGTCGCCCAACCCTGCCAGAATCAGCTCATCGGGCGCCGCTTCGATCACATCCGCGCAGCTCAGGACGGCCGCCGGAACGCGGCAGGACGGCGTGCGGTGGTAGCCGTCGATCCGCAGCGCCGAGCGCGCCGATGCGTACGCGTCGACGCTCGGTGCGGTCGGGAGCGCTATGACGGGAACGTCCGCGGATAGCGCGGCGTGCTTCGCGATGTCGGTCAGCGTCCCGGCTCCTACGACGACCAGCATCGGAGTCGTTCCGGCCGCCTCGATTCGGCGTGACAGCTCCCGCGATGTTTCGATCGCGGGAACGACCCGCGGTGTGCCGGGCAGGATCCAACTCGATCCGGGGGCGGAGAGCTCGTCGACGACTTCAGGGCACGCCGCGGCCGTGTGGTCGTCGGCCAGCAGGAAGGGGCAGTATCCGGCTCCACGCAGACTGCGCACAAAGCGTGCCGCGCCGGCCGCGCTCGTGTCGATCAGATCGGGAGCTGTCCGCCGGCCGATCCGCCTCACGGATCGCCGAAATCGCGCGTAGAGTCGGTGTGGTCTACTCATGATGCGCCGAGTATACCGGGCGGTGCGCCATGAGTTCCAGCGTGCCGACGTAGCCGCGCGCCGATCCCTTTGGGGTACCGTGGGTGGGCAAAAAGCGGTATAAAGAAGTGATGACCGATCAGCTGATCACGGTGCAGACGCTCGAACCGCTTGTCGGTACCGATCGTGTGATCGTGATCGACGCGCGTGAGGAAGAGGCGTACGAGGACGGTCACATCCCCGGCGCGATCAACATCCACCCGTCAGAGCTCGAATGCGTGGAGACGCTCGCGTGCGGGACCGACGTCCCTCATCAGTTGCGGCCGCCTCTGGAGGTTGCCGCAGTCCTGTCGGCGGCCGGGGTCACAAGCGGGACGCGAGTCTGTATCTACGACGAAGGCGGCGGTTTTCTGGCGGCGCGCCTCTGGTGGATTCTGGACGTGGTCGGGCACAGCCGGGCGCAACTGCTCGACGGCGGGTACTTCAGCTGGGCGACCGAGACGGCTGCGATCGAAGACGGGTTCACCGGCGCCGCCCCCGCCGAGTTCGTGCCATCACCGCACGGTGACCGTCGCGTCGGGTTCGCCGACGTGATCACCGCGATCGGGCGCCCCGATGTCGTGCTCTGCAACAGCCTACCGTACGACGCGTTCCTGGACGAGACGATCCCGGGCAGCGTGAGCTTCCCGTACACCGAAACGTTCGCGGAGGAGAGCTATCCGCTGATGCGTACTCGCCATGAACTGGCCGCAGGCTTTGCCGAACAGGGGATCACCCAGCGCACACATCTGATCTGTTTCTGCGGGATCGGCTACAGCGCCTCACAGCTTTACTTCGCGGCGCGGTACTCGGGAATGCACCGCGTAGCCCTCTACGACGGCAGTATGGTCGACTGGAGCGCTCACGGCGGCCAGCTCGTGCCCGGTCAGCTGTAGCGGCGCAGACGCCGATCGGCCGACGACACGGTTGCCCGATCCGGGGTAGATCGACATACTGCCACCGATGGCCGAGTTGACCTACAAGCGGGCCGATGAGGCGGACCTTCCCACGCTCGTCCGCTACTTCGCCGAGCTCGTCCACGCCCGCGACGGCGCGGTGGCGCGTGGCGACCAGGCGCTCACCGCCCGGATGCGCGGCTTCCTCCAGGGCGGGTACGAGGCGGTCGTGTTCGCGTGGGGGGAGAAGCCGGTCGGCTACGCGCTCTACTCGGTCAACCCCAAGTACGCGCACATTCGCCAGATCTACATCGAAAGTTCGGCCTCCAAGCGCGTGACGCTCGAACGCGCGTTCACTCTGCTGCGTCAGGGCGAGCTGCACAACTACGCGTCGATCCGTCTTGACGTTCCGGAGGCGAACAAGGAGTGGTTGAAGCGGTGGGAAGCGATCGGCTTCCAACCGCGGAGCGTCCGGCTGGAGCTGGAGACCGCCCGGAAGTCGGGGTACCGCAAATCGTGCGGTGCGGTCGTGTACCGTAGGCGCCTGCGGCGTCCGGAGTTTCTGGTCGTGCTGCACGAAAGCGGCGGGCACTGGGGCTTCCCGAAGGGGCACGTCGTGCAGGGAGAGTCGGAGATGGAGACCGCGGTGCGCGAGGTGTACGAGGAGACCGGGCTTCACGGATCGTTTCGCGACGGGTTCTACGAGCGACTCTACTACCTCACGCCGCGCGAGCGGCGCAAGGAGGTCGTGATGTTCCTCACCCGCGTCAGACGGCCGCGCGTACGGCTCCAGCGGTCGGAGCTGCGCGAGTATCGGTGGCTCTCCTACTGGGAGACGCGCGATATTCTGTCGTACGAGAACACCAAGCTCGTGCTCGATCGGGCCCACCAGTATCTCCAGGATCGCGGGCTGTAGGCGCCGCGGGAGCCTCGTCCCCTTGCACTGAGTGGCAATGAACACTAATCTACTGGCTTGAGAAGCGCTCATTCAGGGGGGCCAATGAACAATGCGATTGCCGGAGCGAGCATGCTCCAGAAATGTTTTGACTGGACCGATGCCGCTGCGGCGCGTGCGAGCGGAGTGTACCCGTTCTTCCGTCCGATACAGGAGGCTCGCGGCAGCAAGGTCATCATCGAAGGGCGCGAGCTCCTGATGGCCGGATCGAACAACTATCTCGGACTCGCGGGTGATCCGCGCATGAAAGAGCGCGCGATCGCGGCGATCTCGCACTACGGCACGAGTTGCTCGGGTTCGCGCTTCATGAACGGTACGCTCGCGCTCCACGAAGAGCTCGAGGCCCGTCTGGCGGCCTTCGTCGGCAAGGAATCCGCGCTCTGCTTCACGACGGGCTACCAGACCAACCTCGGCTCGATATCTGCGCTCGTCGGCAAGGGCGATCACGTCATCTCCGACAAGTACAACCACGCGTCGATCATGGACGGCATCTTCATGACGACCGGGCTGAATCGGACGGTCACGACGCACCGGTACAAGCACAACAGCATGTCCGACCTGGAGGCCGTGCTCGCGCGGATCCCACGCGATGAGCACAAGCTCATCGTAACCGACGGCGTCTTTTCGATGGAGGGCGACATCGTCGACCTTCCGTCGGTGCGCC
>RECL01000388.1 GCA_007694025.1 Spirochaetaceae bacterium | reverse complement strand
CCCGCTCTACCAGGTGCGCCTTGTACTGCAGCGACTTGAGCATCCCGCGCAGCGCGTCGGCCAGCACCCCGATCTCGTCCTTCTGTTCCACCGTCAGCTCAACATCCAGTTCGCCCAGCGCGATCCGCCTCGCGAACTCCACGCCCTCGGAGACCGGCTTCGTGATTCCGCGGGTTATGACCACCGCGATGGCAATCCCCAGAACCAGCGCCAACAGAAGCCCGACCATCAGCACGACAACAGTTCCGCCGACCCGCTCCATCGACGCAACGGCTACACGGGTCGCGTTTCGCGCCGCGTCGTCGACGAACTCGTCTGCCAGACGCAGGACGCTGTTGTACGCCTCCAGTCGCTGGGTTCGGACCTCCTGCCCTTCAGCCGCCGCGGTCGACAGCGCGTTGACCGCCGCAGAGTAGTCAACGACCGCCTGGCGAACGGCCGCCAGCTGTTGCAGGTTCACCTGCTGCCGCGTGACCCGGACGAGATCGTCGATCATCGCGATCAACCGGTTGGCCTCTGCGGCCGCCTGCCGCACGCCGGCGTTATCCAGATAGGTCTCGGCCAACCAGGTGTTGATGAGGATTCGGTTGCCCAGGTCAAGGACATCATTACCAGCGGAGATCCGGTCCAGCCGGATCCGGAGCTCCGCCGCGGAATCGCCACGATCGATCTGACGGTACATCTCGGCTGACTGCGCATCGACGTACGCGGTGATCTGCCGCTCAAAGACCTCACCGGTCTGCCGTATTGCCTGCCGGGCAGCCAGAGTCCTGCCGCCGACCTGACCGGTCCGCTCAACCGCGACGCGATACGCCTCAGCCTGTCGGATCAGCTCGTCCAGCAGCGGCAGGACGTCCTGCTGATGAACCGACTGCTGCGCCTCGGCCCTTCCGCGGCGCAGGATACTCAGCAACTCAGCGATCTCCTGCTGACTGTTCCGGAGCCAGGTCTCGTCGAAGTTGAAGCTGTACGCGACCGCGTAGTACCCGGCACTGTACTGGCGCTCCGCAACCTGTCCGGCAAGGACCCACTCCGGCACGTAACCCTCCGCAAGCGCTTCGCTGTCCTGCGATATCTGCAACATCATCAGAAACGCATAGACCCCGATCGCCGCGGCGATGATCAGGACGAGGCCGAATCCAAGACCTATCTTCGTCCCGAGTTTTATGTTCTTTAGCATGTGCTCTCCGTGGCGCCCAAGATACGCGATCCTATCGTGAGCCGTCTGTCAGCTGGGTTCTGAACCTTGTGTAGGGAAAGGACTACACGTCGCTGAACGCCTCGGCGGGGCCGTAGGGGGCCAGGGCTACCATCACGTACGGGTTGATGCACGTGTCGCCGTGGTCGTGCGCGAAGCGCCACAGCTTCGCGCTCATCTCGCGCACCACGGAGTCGTGCTCGGTACGGCCGAAGAGATTGACTGTCTCGTCCGGGTCGCTTTGCAGGTCGTAGAGCTCCTCGTAGTCGAACCCGTTGTAGACGTACTTCCACGACTCGTTCCAGACCGCGCGCTGGATCCCGTAGAGCTCGTTGCCATTGGTCTGCGTGTACATCTCGGTCCGCCACGACGCGGGCGCGTCGCCGGTCAGAAAGGGCAGCAGGCTCATCCCCGTCATCGGGCGCGCCGGGTCGACATGAGCCGCGGCCAGGAAGGTCGGGCCAAAGTCGGCCAGGCTGACCGGCGCGTCGACGCTTCGCCCCGGATCGGCGATCCGGCCGGGCCAGCGTACGATCGCCGGGACGTGGTACGCGCCGCGGAAGCACGGGAGCCCCTTGCACCAGAGCCCGTGATCGGCGGTGTAGTCGCCGTGATCCGAACAGTAGACGACGATCGTGTCGTCGGCCTCTCCGCTGCGATCGAGCGCGTCGAGCACCTGGCCAAAGAGGTAGTCTTCGTAGCTGCAGAACGCGTAGTAGTGATGGAGCGCCTTCCGGTGCTCCTCCGGCGTCAACTGATCGAACCGGTCGCGCGTCTTGCGGTAGAGCGCCGGCTTGTCGGCCATCCGATCGGTGAACGAGCGCGGAAGCTCGATGTCGTCGGGATCGTAGAGGTCCAGGAAGCGCTGCGGCACCACGTACGGGTCGTGCGGACCGAGCGTCCCGACGTAGAGCATCCACGGCGCGTCGGTCGATTCGCCGGCAGCCGGGGCGGCCCGGTCGGCACCGATCGACTCGAGCGCGCGAATCGCGGCGTCCACCTGGTCCTGGTCGCGAAACGGGTTCTCATTCACACCGTAGTGCGTGTACGTTCCGTATCCCGGGCGGATGATCTGTCCGTCGCCGCGCGCCGCCGGATCGCCGGCCCCGGACTCCTGGCCGGCGAGCTCGCGGTACCCGTCCCAACTTGTGCCCATGAAACTGCGGGCGTCGCGCTGCGGGCCGGCGGTGACGCTCCACTCGCGCCAGCCCCGGTCGGACGGGCCTTCCTCGAAGCTCACGTGCCATTTGCCCGACCAGTGCAGGTCGTAGCCGGCGTCGGCCAGGTCTTCGCTCCACAGGCGCACGCCGGGGGTAAGGCCGCGCGTGATCGCGTTCTGAACCGACACGTTGTGCCAGACGCCGTGCTCGGTCGGATAGAGCCCAGTGAAGAAGGTCGCGCGCGACGGGCAGCAGTGCGGAGAGGGGCAGTACGCGTTCGTGAACGTGACCGCGTCGCTCCTGAACCGGTCGATCACCGGCGTCTTCGCCGGGTTGTCGGGCAGGACGGTTGCCCCGCGCTGCTGATCGGTCATGAACACCAGGATATTGGGTTTTCGCGCGCTCATTGGTTCGCTCCTCCGGTCGGCCGGTACCGGATCATTGTCGCACACCGCGTCGATCCGGGGTATGGCACGATCGTCTCTATATGTCATAATAGGGCATGATCGGTGATACCCCGGTGTTCCACGCGGCGTTCGATCTGCGGTCGGCGGGATCGATCACCGTCGGCGTGATCGCGGAGCGCGCGCGCCGCGACGCTACCGGCCTGTCGTTCGAAGACCTCCGGCTGCTGCTCCTCCTGGCCGGAAGCGGCACGGCGCGGATGCCCGACGGCGACCACGCCCTGGTCCCCGGGTCGCTCCTGATCAGGCCGCCGCGCGTGCGGCACGACGTACACCGCAGCGGCGGCTGGCGCGAACTCTACGTGACGCTGCCGGCCGGCGCGCACGGCCTGCTCGGGGAGCTCGGCGTGCCGGCGGACGGGTGCTTCACGCTCGATCTGACCAGTCCGGCGCACCATCGGGTGAGCGCGCTGATCGACGCAGCGGTTACCCGGAAGGATCCGGTGCGCGTCGCGATCCGGATCGCGGAGCTCCTGCAGGCGGTCGTTCATGTTCCCATCGGGACAAATGCCAGGGCGTCGACGCGCGAGCGGCTCGAACCGGCACGGAGGCTGTTGGCCTCAATCGACGGACAGCGGGCGACCGTTGGCGACGCCGCTTCATACGCCGGGATGCGCGCGGAGACGTTTCGAAAGGCGTTTGTCCGCGTCTACGGCGTGTCGCCAACCCGGTATAGGGTGGAATCGCGGATCGCCGCGGCACGCGACATGCTGTCGGAGCTCGACGTCCCGGTCGCTCAAGTCGCCGCGCGACTCGGCTACGCCGACCAGTTCGCGTTCAGCAAGCAGTTCCGATCGATAGTCGGCTGCTCGCCGACCGAGTTCCGATCCGGAATCCGATGAACCCGGGGACGATCGTATGGTATAATCCGTGCGTGCCACTGCTTCGACGAATCATCGCCGCCATTCAGTCGCTGCCGATCGGACAGAAACTCGTCCTGATCTACGTGTTCGGAATCTTCGCACCGCTCGTGCTTTCCAACGGACTGGTATTGCGCAGCGTTGCGCAGGATACGCTGCGTCAGGAGCAGCTCTTCCTGCAGGCGTCGGTCACCAACGTCGCAACCAA
Source organism: Spirochaetaceae bacterium (assembly GCA_007694025.1). Classification (GTDB taxonomy): domain Bacteria; phylum Spirochaetota; class Spirochaetia; order DSM-27196; family SLST01; genus SLST01. The sequence continues at coordinate 74 of RECL01000388.1, read as the reverse complement.
CATCGCGCGCGAGTTCGAACCGATCCTGCTCGCGACCGAGTTCGTCTACGCCGACCGGCTGATCTACCGGCTGC
>RECL01000172.1 GCA_007694025.1 Spirochaetaceae bacterium | reverse complement strand
ACGCCGGAGAGTATTTCCAGAAGCTCTCCGGTCATCTCGTCGGCGTCCGGGGTCTGGCCCTTGTACCGGACGATGCGTCCGGGGACGCGGTCGCTGATCCACCACGTGAAGTCGATGTCGTCGTCGCGGTAGTGGTAGCGCTCGGTGTCGAAGGTTCCCGCCGCAACGGTGATGCGCTCTGCGCCAACGCGAACCGGCTCGACCTCCGACCCGGCCGTTGCCTCGGCGGTCCGGCGCCATACGCGCGGGTCGTCGGGCGTGTACTCCACGACGCGATCTGATCCCGGGTCCAGGTAGCGGATCTTCAGCAGCCGCAGTTCGCTGTCGACGAGCGCCTCGAACGCGATCGGTTCTTCGTCGTCGAACACGAAGCGCCACCACTTCGTGCCGTCGGCGTTGATCCGCAGCAGCGCCCGCGTGTGCTCGATTTCTCCCGAGTCACGCCGATCTCTGTACCGCTGGACCATCCGGATCCCCTGACCTTCGGCGAAGGTGTCGTCGTCGTACCAGAAGCCCGACATCCACGTCGTCGACCAGTAGAGCGCGACGAACATGTTGTACATGATCGCGCCGCCGAATACCGGTCCCGTGGCGCGCGGTACAACGACACGTTCGCGCACACCGAGCTCTTCCATCGGACCGAGCCTGAACACGACGCCTATCCCGGTTCCCCACGCTCCCGTGTAGGACGATCCGAAGGTCCCGAAGTAGCTCGCCGACAGCGACACCGCGATCGAGTCGGTCACGAAGTAGTTGAACCCGCTGACGCTCGCGATACCGAGCCCCGACCGCGGCGATGCAAGTCCACCCCAGTCGCCGGTTGGAGAGACGATCGAGTAGCCCGGCCCTATACCGGCGAAGACGTCGAGCGGCTCCAGGAACTCCGCGCCGACGAAGCCGAGTCCGCGGAAGCCGATGTGCGCGGTGATCATCGGCGCGACCGCGAAGATCGTGTACCCCAGATCGAACGAGCTGTACCGGTGGAAGCCGGCCAATCCGCGCACGCCGGCGCCGAAGTCGAGCGCGAATGCGTCGGCCGGCCTGACCTTTGTGAACATGTACTCGAAGCCGGGAAGCACCCGGATCCCGAACCCGTTGTGGAGCGTGACCTGACCACTCAGCGACAGCGCGATGTTCCCCGGCATGTAGTACGATCCGACCACCGGCAGCTGGTCGTCGGCGGTAGTGGTACCCGCAACGACGATCAGGAGCAGCAGGACGGCCAACGTGACAAGAGCTTTGCGTGCCATGAATGCCTCCGTTTGAACGATCTATCGATCACCGTACGCCCGTTCGTGTGGCCGGTCTACGGTTTTTGGGTGAGTCGCGCGCGATTTTCCAGGCGCTGTACGTTACCGGGCCGGTTGGTTATCCTGAGTCTGTGATGATAACAGTGTCGAATCGTGCGGCCGGGCGTCGTGCGTTGGCTTGGCTCCTTCTGGTCGCGACGGTCGGGTCGCTCGGTGCGAACACGCAGGTGTTGCGGTTCCGCGACTTCTACTCGGTTGGGGTCGAGTTCAGCGCGCAGACGCGCGCGCTCGACGGGCAGCGCGTCGTGATCTCCGGCTTCATGGCGCCGCCGCTGAAGCCCGACGCCGACTTCTTCGTGCTGACACGCCTGCCGATGGAATACTGCCCGTTCTGTTCGAGCGAGGCCGAATGGCCCGACGACATCGTGTTCGTCCGCACGCGGCGCACCGTCGAGCCGATCCGGTTCAACCGATTGGTCGAGGTCGAGGGCAGACTGTCGCTCGGCGTCGACGTCGACGAAGAGACCGGCTTCGTGAGCCTGATGCGCCTGGAGGACGCCGTCTATCGCGCGCGATAGACCGCGCGCGATGACGCTCACCGCGACCGACTGCTCATCGTCGTTTCGTCAGCCCGACGGATCGACCCTGACGGTGCTGGACGACGTGAACCTGGAGGTCGAGCCCGGAACCCGGTTCGGGATCTCCGGACCGTCGGGCTCCGGCAAGACGACGCTGCTCTACGTGCTGTCGGGCATCCTGCGCCCGCAGCGGGGCGTAGTGCGGTGGGGGGCGGATGAGCTCACCCGGATGGGCGAGGCAGCCCGCGACCGTTGGCGTCTTGCGTACGCAGGGTTCGTGTTCCAGGACTTTCTGCTCTTTCCGGGGATGTCGCCGATCGGGAACGTGGCCCTGCCCGCGTCGTTCGGCGCAGCCGATCGGGCCGGCTCGCGCGGGCGTATCCACGCGCAGCGCGAACGGCCGCGCGATCGCGCCGCCGCGCTCCTCGAGCGTGTCGGCATCACCGACCGGGGCAGGGCCGTCAGTTCGATGTCGCGCGGAGAACGCCAGCGCGTCGCGATCGCTCGCGCGCTCCTGTCGCGCCCGGCCGTCATCTTCGCCGACGAGCCGACCGCCAGCCTTGACCGGTCGAGCGCGGCTGACGTGGGGCGGCTCCTGGTCGGCGTCGCGAACGAAGCCGGTGCGACGCTGATCGTCGTCACGCACGATCCGGACCTCCTTGCGCAGATGGACCGCGTCGCCGCGATAGAAGCCGGATCGCTTCGTGACACCGTCGCGCGCCCGACCGGCGAAGGGGCCGACCGATGAACCCGGTTCCGTACGTACTCTCCGACCTGCGCTCCGGACGCGGGACCGCGGCGGTCGTGACGCTGCTCATCGCGTTGTCGGTCGCGATCGGGATCGGCGTGTCGGCGCAGGAGCTCGCGGTGCGTCGTGCCGCGAACGCGGCGGCAGACCCGTTTGACCTTATCGTCGGCGCTCCCGGCAGTCAGACGCAGCTCCTGCTGTCGAGCGTCTACCTTCAGCCGTCGGCGATCGGGCTTGTCCCCGGTTCGGTTCTCCAGGAGCTCACCGAACGGGCCGAAGTCGCGTCTGTGTCGCCGCTCGGGTTCGGGGACCAGTACGCGGGCTTCCCGATCGTCGGCGTCGCGCCCGGATTCGCAACGCGCAATGACAGAGAACGCCTGGCCGCCGGTCGCGTGTTCGCGGCGATTGACGAAGCGGTCGTCGGCAGCCGCGTACGACTCGATATCGGCGACGAGTTCACACCGGTCCACGGCTTCCTGGAGGGGGGGATCGGTTCGCCTCACGGGGAGTTCACGTACCGGGTCGTCGGCCGGATGGCGCCGCGCAACAGCCCGTGGGATGCAGCGATCCTGGTCGCGATCGAGTCGGTCTGGTTCATCCACGGGATGGGCACCGGCCACGCGGAGGACGGATCGATCTTCGACCACGCCGACGCGGTCCCGATCGGGCCGCCGTGGACCGCGGTGGAGGTGCCTGGCGTCCCGGCGATCGTCGTGGAACCGGTGACGATCCGCGACGCGTACGTGTTGCGCAGCGAACTTCGCAACCGCCCGACCACGACGGCGATCTTCCCTGCGGAGGTTCTCTTCGAGCTCTACGCGCTGCTTGGCGACGTGAGCGCGATCCTGGCCGCATTCTCGCTCGCGACGCAGCTTCTGGTCGTGATAGCGGTGCTCGTCGTGGTCGCGCTGACGCAGCGGCACAAGCGTTCGTCGCTCGCGGTGCTACGCGCGCTCGGTGCGCCGCGCGGCTACGTCCTGCTCGCCGTCTGGCTGGCAGTCGCGGTTCAGGTTGTCGCAGGTGTCCTGCTCGGTGTCGGGCTCGGGCAGATTGTCGCGTGGGTGCTTTCGCGGGTCGCGAGCGATCAGACGGGCCTGTCGATAGTCGCGACCGTGTCGGTGCGTGAATGGCGGCGGGCGGGCCTGCTCGGCGCCGCCGCGCTCGTGCTCGCTGTCGTCCCCGCGGTCGTATCGTACCGCGATCAGGTCGCCGATGCGCTGCGGCGCTGAGCCCGGTCCCCGACCGTTCTTCGGTACAATCCCAACTGATTAGCTATAGTTCCTGCTTTACAGAATCGGCATCCCCGTATATTCTTGCAGAATGAGAGAAATGACGCGTCACTGGCCGGGGCGGATCTACCTGTTCCTGCTCCTCTTGTCGATCATCGGGTTCATTGCGTTTCTCGTAGTTGGGGGGACCGGGGTCGGCCCTGATGGCCTTCCAACCATCGTCTTCGGCTGGATGACCATGCCGCTCGTTATCGGTGTGGCGTTCGTGATCTTCTGGTTGATCACCTACGTGGTCTATTTCTTCTTTTTCTGGCCGTACCGGTAGGAGGATCAAGTGGCAGTCACAATCATCGCATTGGCCGCGTTCGGCGCGGTCGTCATAGCCATGGCCGCGTACGGGTACAAGATTTCGGCGAAGACCGCCGAAGACTACATGCTCGGCGGGCGAACGATCGGCGTCGTCGTGATGTTCTTCTTCGTCCTGTTCGCGATTTCGTCGGCGTGGACGTTCTACGGGTTTCCCGGATTGTTATACACCGAGGGGCCCGGCTACGTGATGTTCATCTGGGGGAGCGTGGCCGGTTTCGCTGGTCTCTACATGTTCCTGGGGCCTCGCCTGTGGGCGCTCGCGAAGATCAACCGCTTCCTCTCTCCGGTCGAGGTGCTTGCAGAGCGCTACGAGTCGAAGGGGCTGCGGCTGATCCTGTCGATCAGCATCCTTGCGTTCATCGTTCCGTACATCGGCATCCAGCCGCTCGGCGTTGGTGCAGGATTTCAGGCGCTGACCGGCCTGCCCGCGATCTGGGGGGCGATCTACACCACCGTCATTCTCATTGTGCTGGTGATCCTGGGCGGGATGCGGATCGTCGCGTGGGTCAATATCTTCCTGGGCGTCGTCTACGTCAGCGCGCTTCTGGGCAGCCTCTTCTGGGTCGCCGCGGTGCTCTTTCCCGACGGTGGTCTGGTCCAGGCGGTGAGCCAGCTGCAGCAGACCGCACCGGCGATGCTTTCCGATCCCGGCCCCGTCGGACGCTACACTTCGATAGCGCTTGCCGGCACGTTCGTGGTCGGTCTCCTTGCGTTCGCGTGGCCCCACGTTGCGATCGGATGCATGACCGCGCGCGACAAGTCGCTGTTCAAGTGGTTCCCGCTTCTCATCTTCATCTTCGGTGGTCTGTTCTTCTACATCATCCCGTTCGTCTGGGGATCGATCGTAGCACCCGCGGCGATTCCGGTTTCGCAGCTGGCGGCTGAAGCCGAGGCTGCCGGGATCCCCCTCCAGGAGGCCGCCGATCGAGTCGTCCAGACGGTCATCCAGCGAACGCTTCCTCAGTGGTTCGGCGTGTTCGTGCTGCTTGGCGTGATTGCCGCGGCGGTCAGCACCGCCGCGGTCCAGCTGATGACGTCGAGCGTCATTGTGAGCCGCGACGTCGTGCAGGGCATCTTCAAGCCGGACGCGTCCGACCAGCAGATCACCGCGTGGGCGCGATGGTCGGTCGTCGTGATCGTAATACTGAGCCTGGTCGCGAGCATGCTGAACACCGGGGCAATGGCGCTCTACCTGACCGACGTGAGCGTTCCCGGCTTCGCGCAGTGGGCTCCGGCGCTCGTTGGAGGGCTCCTGTGGAAACGCGGCACGCGTCAGGGCGCGATCGCCGCTACGGTAGCCGGCGTCGTCTACCTGGTGCTGTCGCTCCTGATCGTCGTCGACGGCAACCGGCCCTTGATCATCGGGCATCCGGTCATCCCGAGTCTTCTGGTGAACACCATCGTCTACATAGTCGTCAGCAAGCTCACCCCGCGTCCGAGCGAGGCGATCGAGACCCAGTTCTTCGACGAGGTCGACGACTATCTCCGCGCGGAATCCGGGAGCTAGGATGGCGGACGGGAGAACCTGGAGGCTGATCTACAACCCCGAAGGCGATACGACCGACGTCGTTGCGTACGGCGCGGCGGTCGCCGAAGGGCGGATCGCGGGGAAGTACCAGCTGTCGAGCACGTCGGTTCCCGACACGCTGATCGTCCAGCGCAGCACCGTGCGCGGGATCATCGCGGGTGCCGACGTGCGGATCGACCGCGATCTGGCGACGCGCGAAGGCATCCAGCTCGCCAAAGCGGCGCGCCAGGGTCGAAACAGCGCGCGCGCCGTTGGCACGATCCAGCTGAGTGAGGTCATGGCGAAGGGTTCACGCGCGTACGACGCGAAGCGCGTCAAGCCAGAGGACCCCGCGGTCATCCTGTATACATCGGGCACGACCGGGAACCCGAAGGGCGTGACGCTCACTCATGAGAACTTCCTCTTTCAGCGGAACACTATCGTACCATCGATCATGGAGTTCACTGAGTTTGATCGTACCGTCGGTGTTCTGCCGCTCTACCACGTGTACGGGCTGTCGAACGGGCTTATCCCGACCGTGAACGCCGGTGCCGGTTTCGTCATGGTCGCGCAGTACAGCCCGCAGAGCCTTCTCTCCGCGATTGCTGACACCAAGGCGACCATCATGCCCGCAATTCCGAGCATGTATCAGCACCTCCTGACGATCGCACGCGCGCGCAAGACCACGATGCCGAAGAGCCTGCGGATGTGCGTCTCCGGTGGGGCACCGCTTCCGCTCTCCGTGCTTCGCGAGTTCATGGAGGTGTTCGACACGCAGATCGTCGAGGGCTACGGCCTGACCGAAACCGCGTCGTGCGTCAGCGCGAACGGCAGAGGCGGTGTTTTCAAAGAGGGGAGTATCGGCCCGGTGGCCACCGGCGTCGAGATGACCATCTTCGACGACAACGACAGTGAGCTGCCGGTCGGCGAGGTCGGAGAGATCGTGATTCGCAGCAGAACCGTGACCCCGGGTTACTGGAACGATCCGGCGGCCACCTCCGACGCCATCAACCCCGACGGGTGGTTTCACACGGGTGATCTGGGGTACCGCGACGAAGACGGCTTCTTCTTCATCACTGACCGGAAGAAGGATCTGATCATCCGGGGCGGCTTCAATATCAGCCCCCGGGAGGTGGAGGAAGTCATTATGCTCCACCCGGCGATACAGGATGCGGCGGTGGTGGCGGCGCCCGACAAGCACGATCAGGAGATGGTCGTCGCGTACGTCGTGCTGAAGGAGGGCGAGTCGCTGACCGGGCGCGAGGTGATGGACCACTGCGTCGCGAATATGGCCCCGTACAAGCGGCCGAAGAATGTCGTGTTCGTCGACACGCTCCCGAAGAGCGCGACCGGGAAAGTGCTCCGCACCGAGCTGCGCGGAGAGGCGACCGACCGCCGGCTTGTCGAGAGGAGCGAGTAGATGTTTGGACGCAAGAAGGCGAACGAAGCGGCCGGGTCCGGCGGTGCGGTGGCGGTCGGCCTCGGCGAGATGCTGCAGGAGATCACCAAGCGGTACAAGCGCAAGCAGGCGATCCACTTCGAAAACGTCACGTACACGTATCAGGAGCTCGACGAGAACGCGAACCGTGTCGCCGGCGGGCTTGAGGCGCTCGGCGTCCGGCAGGGCGATCGCGTCGCGATGATGCTGCCGAACATCCCGGAGTTCGCGTTCACCTTCTTCGGGATCCAGAAGCTCGGTGGCGTCGCGGTACCGTTCAACACGATGTACAAGGGACGCGAGATCAGCTTCATTCTCAAGGACTCGGGAGCCAAGGCGATCGTGTGCCTCTCCAACTTCGCGAACCTGATCAACGAAATCCGCGACGAGTGCCCTGCGTTGGAGCACGTGATAGTCACCGGGCAGCGAACGCTTGTGTTCGTCGATCCGGATGCGACCGTCAACGTCCAGCTCGTTGTCGAAAAGACCAACTTCGAGTCGGCCGACAGCGTGTTCCATACGGTGGGTGGGGTCCTTGTGGATGCGTTCCAGGCCGCCGGCGTCAAGGACGCGTGGTACAAGCACATGGGAGCGATCCGCGCGCACGGCAAGAAGCTCGCGACGATCCTGGTGAGCGAAATCGAAAACCTCTACGTCGTGAACGTCGTCGGCTTCCTGAAGACGATGGACGCAGATCCGCTGTTCCGCGTGCTCTGGGTACCGCCAGAGATCAAGGACAAGGCGGTCGAGCCGTCGACGAGTGTTGAAGAGGAATCCGGCACCACGATCACGCTGGAGGCGTTCAAGGATCTGCTCGTCGAGCAGTTCACGAAGAAGCTGGGCGTGACGTTCGACGTGGGCGAACTGACCCGCGACGAACAGCTCGCGTACCAGAAGAACCGCGCGCTCGCCGGCAGAATCTGAGGCGCCGGCCTTCACCAGGGGCCTGTCGCCGTCACAGGCGGACGCATCGGCGACGCGTCCGCCCGTTCGATTACAGGATCGTGATCGTCGATCGCACGATCACGATCATCACGACCCCGATCAGCGCGAGCAGCGCGTACGCGCCGATCAGGATTCTGTTCGTTTTCTTTGTCATGGCTGGCCTTCCTTTTTGTAGGTGGTGTACCGTTCGGCGATCTCATCGATCGTGATACCGAGCAGGGACATCGTCCTGAGGATCCGCGGCAGTTCGTCGGCGAAGAACTCGTCGCGCCGCGCGTCGCGAATCATCCGCCGCGCGTCGGGCGCGGCGAAGTATCCGATTCCTCGCTGGTTCTGGATCAGTCCGCGTTCCTGCAGCGACGCGTACCCCTTGTTCACCGTATTCGGGTTCACCTGTAGTTCCATCGCCAGGTCGCGCACAGCGGGGATTCGTTCACCCTCTGGCCACGCTCCGGTCAGGATCATCTCGCACACGTGGTCGGCGACCTGCTGGTAGATTGCGTGTTGCTCACGAAACTCCATCTCACGCCTCGGTCTCGCCAAGCCTGATCACGCCGACGACCCAGAAGAAGGGCGCCGACACGTACAGCAGCACCATGCGAACGGCGTCGAACGCGTTGATGACGCTCTCAAACCGTGGACCGGGGATGACCAGCTGGTCGACGTTCGCGCGCGTCTGCAGCACCCCGACGAACAGGTCGGCGAACGCGATCCGTCCGACCAGAAGACCGATGAGCGCGATCGACAACGCTACGGCGACTGCGGCCGCGACGGTCTTGATGAACGCCGCCTTCCTGAAGTAGATCGACCCGAACAGGAACGCCGACTGCGTGATCAGATAGAATCCGATCGTCTCCCACGTGTCCCTGGTTGTCGGCAGGAATACCCCCGGCGACCGGCCGAACAGCGGCTGTGCGACCGCGGCGCCGAGCGCGGTCGCAGCGGTGTAGGTCACCAGCGCCGCTACGACCCAGCCGACCGATGTCAACAGGAGCCGCGCGACGTATTTCTCTACCGCAGATCCGGGGAGCATCAGGTAGTGCAAGCCGCGCTTCTCATCCTGAAGCTCGCTGAACGCCATGCTCGACACGACGTATCCGCCGATGAACAGCAGATTTGAGAAGGTCGACGCGTGAAACGCGGTCGAGTTGGCCGGGCTGAGGCTGGTGAGCAGCATGAGGCCAAACGCGATCCCTGCGGCTGCCAGGAGCCCGCTGAGCAGGCTCTTCAGCTGTGGCTGCAGGTCGTGGCGCATCAGCACAGCGACCCGTGATGGGTTGAAGCCGGTGATCATGATGCCTCCTTGGCGAACAGCTCCGACAGCCGTTCGGTCTCGATGGTCGCCGCGTTGAACAGCAGCTCCAGGTCGATCCGCGACGTCGATGCGTCGGTATTCGGGACGAGCGACGCGAACCCGCCCATCGCCTGTTCGGCGTACACCGCGTTTTCGGGCCGGTCGGGGCCTACGTGAACGCGAAGCCGGGACGTGATCTCATCGACCGAGTGCTGAAAGATGATGCGTCCGGCCTCAAGGATCGTTATCGGATCGATCAGCTGCTCCAGATCACGGACCTGATGCGTCGATACGATGATCACGCGAGTGTCGTCGGCGGCTCCAGCCAGGACGCGGCGGAACTGACCCTTTGACGGGATGTCGAGCCCGTTCGTCGGCTCGTCCAGGATCAGGAGCTTCGTGCCCGTGGCAAGCCCGAACGCCAGGAGCGCTTTCTTGCGCTGCCCGAACGACATTTTCTTCATGCTCTCTGCCGGGTCGGTTTCGAACCCCTCCAGGTAACGCGTGAACCCCGCGTCGTCGAACCTCGGGTAGAGCGGGGCGTAGAGGTCGCGGTACGCGGTGATGCTCATCGGGGGCACCGGCAGTTCCTCTGACACGAAGAGCATCTCCTGCTGCAACTCGGGGAGTCGGCGCTCGGGGTCGATGCCGTCGATCGCGACACTACCCGTTCGGCGGAAGAGCATCCCGGTCAGGAGCTTAAGAAGCGTCGTCTTGCCGGCGCCGTTGCGCCCGAGCAATCCGTAGATGGTACCCGGCTCAAGGTTCCACTCGAGCGACTCGAACAGTGGCGGTTTCTTGCGGTACGCGAATGAAACCGATCTGACATCGATCATCTTGTCCTCCATAGTAGACTAGCTAACTAGTACACCGAGAATATAGTACGAATGTGCCGGAGCGTCAATAGTCGCCCGACACGTTCGATCGATTGACGCGGCCCTGTGCCCGGATTAGCTTTGCGCATGCGTTCAAAGCTGGTAGAGGGGGCGTGGGCGGTCGTGACCGGAGCGTCGAGCGGTCTCGGGCGCGATTTTGCGCTGCAGCTCGCCGCGATCGGGGCGAACGTCGTGCTCGTCGCGCGGCGCGAGGAGCGGTTGCGCGACGTGGCCGCGGCGATCGAGTCGCGGTACGGTAGACGGACTCTGGTCGTGTGCGCCGACCTGTCGACCGACGCCGGCGTCGAGCACCTGGTTCAGGAGATCGATCGGGAGCGGATTACGCCGCTCGTCCTGGTGAACAATGCCGGCTTTGGCTACCACGGTACCTTTCTGTCGGCCGACTGGAAGACCGAGCGCTCGATGCTCGAGCTCGATATCGTCGCGCTTGTGAACCTGACGCGCCGCGTCGCGGCAATCATGGTGGACGCCGGCGCGGGCTACATCCTTCAGGTCGCGTCGATCGCTGCGTACCAGAGCTCGCCGTCGTACGCGTCGTACGCCGCGGCGAAGAGCTTCGTGCTCAACTACGGTGAGGCGATCGCGCACGAGCTTCGCGGGACGGGTGTCAGCTGCACGGTCCTGTCCCCCGGGGTCACGTCGACCGAGTTCCTTGGCGTCGCCGGCGCAAAGCTGACGCCCTTCCACCGCATCACGATGATGACAAGCGAAAAGGTCGTCAGGATCGGACTGCGGGCGATGCTGCGACGGCGATCGGCGGTCGTTGCGGGCGTAGCAAACCGCTTCCTGGTCGCGAGTAACCGGTTGATCCCGCGCGCGTGGGTTCCTGCGATCGTCAATTGGCTCATGCAAGGAGATCGAGTCCGGCGGTGAGAGTGGTTCGCGCGCTGAAAGAGCGGTACACTTGACTGTGGGGGCTCGCGATATCGCGGGCTCCATGAGGAGGCCCTATGAACAGGTTCCGACCACGATTGGTGGTCCTGATACTCGCGCTGGCCGTATTCGCGGCCGCGCCTTCGTTCGCCCAGTTTCGCGCCGACTTCGGCGTGCTAATCCCATGGCGAATCGGAGCTGCCGCGCAGTCCGGCGATGAGAGCGCGAACGACAGCTTCGACGTGCTCCAGTTCGCAACGCTGCCGTTTCCGGAGCTGATGGTCAGCTACTCGGGCAAGGTGGGACCGATCACCGTCGGAGGCGGGTTGCGCGGATTCTCAATCATCCTCCAGTCGCTGTTCTGGCCCGTGGTCTACGCGGAGGCGGAACTTGGCCCCGCGGTCGTACACCTCAATCTGGGCGGCGGCGCGTTCTGGACCTTCGGCGTCATTGGCAATGCGCTTGAGACCGGCGGGATCTTCATCCCCGACCTCAGCGCGTACTTCAAGCTCGGGCGGAGCTTCCGGCTGGGCCTGGGTGTCGCGTCGATACGCGGGATCGATTTTGACCCGGAGCTCACCATCACCCCCTGGGTCTTCTACATCTCGGGCAAGTTCGTAACGATGTTCTAAGCGCCGGGTGGCCGGACCGCTCGCGCCCGGCCACCCACGCGTCACACCGGTCCGACCGGGGTCATCGTCGCCGCACCGAAGGCTGGTAGCTGTAGGCGACGGGCGTGATCAACGACTGGAGCGAGTCTATCCAGTCCGGCGTTTCCGGTGCCGCGTGAAGGATCGCCTGGATCACCCGCTCGGCAGCGGGTTCCGGTACGCTGATGATGCACCGCTCCCTGGCTGCATCGCCTGCAGCGATCGTATTGGTTTGCAGCTTCCTGATCCGCGAGGACGTTGCACCCCCCGCCCCCGCCTGCAGCGCCGCATCAACGTAGACGCCTGATCTCTCCTCGGCACAGACGATAGCGATTTCTCGATGGTTACGCTGGAGCCGGTACCGGACGCCATCGTCGGTTGAGAACCGCCGTCGCCAGGCGGTTCCCGTGGAAAGCTTGTCGATCGCAGCGACGACCTGCTCCATGCTCGCCGCGTGCTCCTGCGGACCTATCAGGAGTCGGGTATCGAGCACTCCGGCCTGCACTGCGGTGCAGTAGACGAAGCCGCTTCCTGGTCGGTCGAGTCTGCCTTCCTCGACCAGTTGGTGAAGGAGTCCGTCGGCGTCGATCGACGGGACCAGGAGGTGGACGAGCTCCTTCTCTGGCGGTACTGTGATTCGAAGCAATCCCAGCCGGTCTCGCATTCCGGTGCCGGTTCCGTACGTCACCGTCGGCACGCCTGTGCCGAGCTCGAGCGCGGTTTCCGCCAGGCGCTCGCCACTCCCGGTGGTGGACAGGACGCACGTCATCAGCGAGAGGTCGTGAAGCAGCAGCGACTCACCAGACGTATCGAGTCCATCGGGTGAAGGGCCACCGGTATCCGGTTCCACGTACTCATCGACGTGCTGGACGAAGATCGTACCGTGTCCCGGACCGTCCATGCCCGCCGCGTCGATGACCGCCTGCATCACGTGGTACGCGCGCTCCCGTGCTACGCTGAATCTATACAGATCGACCGGGGCGTCCTCGGTCTTGAGAACCTGCCTCGCCATGCGAAAACGGGACTTGTGTCGTCGGCGCCGGACCGTGCGACCATTCTCGGCTATGACCGAGTTGATCTCCAGCGCCCGAAGAGCATCCATGACCCGCGGCGCAAGGTGATGATGAACGACGCAGGTGATTCGGCTCAGGGCGCTCGGACGTGCCTCCTGATCACTCATGTTCGCCTCCGACCTCGGTTTCCCGCAGCACCCTATCGCGCCGCATGCGCACGGCCAGCCCGTAGATCAGAACCGACAGGATGGGGTAGACCGAAGCGAGCGCAAGAATCCCGAACCCGTCGACGACACTGAGCGCGCCACCAATGCCCAGACCCATCGCCAGCACGAGTGGAACCGTGATCGTACCGGTGGTCACACCGCCGCAGTCCCACGCAATGCCAGTAAAGGTCTCCTCGCTGAATGCGGTGAGAACCAGCAGAATCAGGTAGGGTGGCCCGAGCATCCAGACAATCGGAACGTCGTAGACAATCCGTGCTACGCCAAAGATCAGTCCGACTCCTACGCCAATAGAGACCGCCCGCACTACGGCCCCACGCTTGACCGTACCGACCGTCAGGTCCTCTACCGTCCGCCCGAGCGCGTTAAGCGCCGGTTCGGCGAGGGTCGACCCGAAGCCCATACCGAAGGCAAAAAGCATCAGGATCACGATACCGATCACCGGAAGCTCGGGATGCAACAGAATTCGCGGGCCCTCGATGTGAACGTACCTGCGCAACACCGGGTCGTGACGCTCGGGTCTGAACTCGACGATCCGCACGTCCCTTCCATCGTAGAGCGGGAAGAACCGCCTGGCAGACCCGGTGGGATCGGCCGGAGTGAACACGATCGTTTCGTCGAACCCCTCGATGGTCGTCCGGTCTCCGCCCGACTCATGGCCGACGAACTGAGGAAGCTGTCTGCCGATCTCGTCGCCGAGCGGGGCGAGTCCGAGCCGTATTCCCGATGTCAGTAACGCCATGCCCAGTAGTGCCAGCATGACCCCGGTCACAACCTCATCCAGGTACCGCGGTCGATCCCGGAGCAGGAGGACGAGCACAAGCGCCAGCAGAAGCGTCAAAGGGACCACGGCGCGAACCGACGCGACGGTCTCCTCTGCGATCACCGTTGCGGTCTGCGGGGTCGCAGCTTCGTCGGATGCAGGGATCTGCACCGTGAGCCGCGCCCGTTCGGCCTGCGACGCACCTTCCCGGAGCCACTGGTCAAGCGGCACTTCCGCGAGCACCCGTTGCCGCGCGTCGGCGCTTGTCGACAGGCTGTCGAGTACGGCGTGGTAGTCGTCGGCATCGTCAAACAGCGCGCGCCGTCCAGCCTCGGTCCCGGTCATGAATGCATAGCGTGTCAAGGCGCGTTCGTCCGCGAACAACGCGAGCGCAGCGGGCCTGTTGTCGGCGGAGAAGAACTCGACTTCGCTCGTCGGCTCGGGAATCGAGGGGGCGACGACAAGCGCCAGCACCATCACGCCAAGCACCGGGAAGGCCGACGCTAGCATCACGACTCCGAAACCGCTCGTCGCCCCCTCGCTCCTGCGCGCGGCGCGCGACACGCCGATTCCAAGCGCCAGGACCAGCGGGACGGTGACCGCTCCCGTCGTCACAGCACCCGTATCCCACGCAAGACCTATAATCGACGACAGGTTCGGTGTGCGCGAAAAAACCACAGAGAGCACGATCAACAACGGGATGATCGCGAAGATGAGCGGTTTGAGCGAAAACCCGAAGTAGAAGCGCACCAGTCCCAGCGCGACCGCCACCCCTACACCGGCTCCGACCGCGAGCACCAGAAGGCCCGGAATCCGTTCCAGCAGCACAAACAGAAGCGGTGCTTCCCAGGCGACTACGCCGCCTCCCGCCACTCTGAGTGCTGCAATCGCAGGCTCGGCCAGAGTCGATCCGACGCCGACCAGCAGCCCGAATACGACGATTGCGACCAATCCACCGCGGCCCGGCAGCTGGATGCCCACGCGTTCGCCAAGCGGCATCAGGCCCAGCCTCAGACCCTCCAGAAACAACGTCAATCCGAAGACGACAAGCGCGATTCCGCCGGCGACCTCCACCGCGTTGCGCGGCGTGCTTCCCAGAGCCAGGACCTGGAATCCAACCAGATAGATCACGACGAACGCCACCGCAACAATCTGTTCCTTGATGCGGACCCTGGCGTAGCGGGCGATCATGCCCAGCTTCGATGCGAGTGGCAGCTGAATCCGTCCGGATGGCTTCATCCCCACCCAGTATACTGTCTCTTAGCGATCCGAAGAAGATTGCGCCGCCACAAAGGAGCTGACCCAACGGCGTGTTGGCGCGTATCCATCGTTCCGGTTATGATCAGCCGTGCAGACTCCGGCGGTATACAAGCGAAGATCCACAAATCCCGGCCGACACGACGTCGGTGCGCGACAGCTTGGGATCGCGCTCACGATGCTGTTCGCGATCGCCGCGGTTGGTGCCGTCGGGTACGTAGTGATCGAGGGGTGGTCGCTGAGCGACGCGCTCTATATGACGCTCATCTCGATGACGACGACCGGTTTCCAGGAGGTTGGCCGTCTTTCGAACGCGGGCAGGGTGCTGACCGCCCTGTTGATAATCGCAGGTCTTGCGTCGCTCGCGCACGTGGGTGGGCGCGTGCTACAGATCGCGGTAGAGCACTATCTGGTCCGGAGGGGACGTATGGACAAGAGCATCGCGCGGCTACGCGATCACGTGATTCTGTGCGGGTACGGGCGGATGGGCAGGCACATCGCGGAGGACCTGGCCGAAGCGGGCGTCGACTTCGTCGTGATAGAGGCCGATCCGGAGATGAAGGAGAGCCTGGACGATCACGGCTATCTCTACCTGATCGGCAACGCGAGCAATGACGACCTGCTCAAGGAGGCCGGTGTCGAGCGCGCAAAAGGGCTGATCGCGGTCGTGTCGAGCGACGCGGAGAACGTCTACACGACGCTGACCGCGAAGGCGATCAACCGGGACATCACGATCGTCGCGCGCGCGATCTCCGACGACAGCGAGCCGAAACTCCGCACCGCCGGTGCCGACCGGGTCATCAAGCCGTACGAGCTGGTCGGCCGAAGGATCGCGCAGCTGGTGATCCGACCAGCGATGGTCGAGTTCGTCGACACGATTGCGCGATCACGCTCTGGGGAGATCACGATGGAGGAGATCACGGTTACCGAAACGAGCGCGCTCGTTGGCATCGCGCTGAAGGACACGACGATCCGAAGCAAGCTCAACGTGATCGTGGTCGCGATCAGGCGTGGAGCGGAGGATCTGATCTACAACCCTGGGCCGACGATCGCCTTCCGGCCCGGCGACGTCCTGGTCGCGATCGGTCGGGAAACCGACCTGAAAGAGCTGTCATCGTTGTGCGGTGCCGCCGCGGGCGGGGCGTAGTGGCCGCGAATGCCGACTCCGGCGACTTCGACCCGGCCGGGTCGGATGACCACTCTCTGTCGGGCAACACCGCGGCGGGTGGCCCGGTCCGGCGCGGAGCGTTCGACGCGCTGACTCCGCAGCTTGTCCTGACCGCGGTCGAAGACGCGTTCGACGTCGAGCTCGACGGGACGATCGATCCGTACCCGAGCTACGTGAACCGCGTCTACGGGCTGCGCGACCAGGACGCGCGCGAATACATCGTGAAGTTCTACCGGCCGGGCCGGTGGAGCGTTGACGCGATCGCGGCCGAACACGAGTTCGTGCTTCAGTGCGCCGAAGCCGAGGTGCCCGTCGTCCCGCCGCTTCCCGACGCCGACGGGTACACGCTTCAGTCGGTCGAAGTCGAGTCTGCCCCCGGTCAGTCCGACGCCGACCAGCCCGACAACGAGTTCACCTTTGCGCTGTATGAAAAGCGCGGCGGGCGCGGGTTCGACGCCGAGCGCGACGACGACTGGTTCAGACTCGGCGCGCTCGCGGGGCGACTGCACGAAGTCGGCCGGCGATCATCCGCGCCCGAGCGTATCGTCTGCACACCGGCCTTGTCGACCGCGCGCTTCGTCGACGATCTTCGCGCGGCGGCAGTCGTCCACCCTGAGCTCTCTGACGAGTTCTTCGCGGTCGCCGACAACGGGGTTTCGGCGATCGCTCCGCTGTTTGACGGCGTCGAGGTATGCCGCATTCACGGCGATTTCCACCGCGGCAACGTGCTCGAGCGCGCCGACGAAGGGCTGATGCTGATCGATTTCGACGACATGATGACCGGGCCGCCGGTCCAGGACCTGTGGCTCCTGCTCCCCGACCACGCGCACGCATCGCGTCGGCAGCTCACGCACATCCTCGACGGCTACGAGCAGTTCGCACCGTTCGACCGTTCGACGTTCGGGCTGATCGAGCCGCTTCGCTTCATGCGGATGATCTACTTCCTTGCGTGGAACGCGCTGCAGCGCGACGATCTGCGCTTCCTGCACGCGAACCCCGACTGGGGCACCCGTGCGTTCTGGATCCAGGAAGTCGAGGATCTGCGGACGCAGCTCGGCGTCATCCGCGACGACGCGTCGCAGTAGCGCGCCGGACAGCCCCGCGCCGCACAGCCTGCGCATCGACAGCGACGCGGTTCTCCACTATGCTTGGCGCATGCCGCACGCTCAACCAGTCCGCAAGTACGACGCCGACCGCGACGCCGATGCCGTCGATCGCATCCATCGGGAGGTCGGCTGGCTCGGCGGGTCGCTCCCGAAGCCGCGCGCCGACGCGCGCGAGCGGTTCATCCGCGACAGTACCGCGATCGTCGCCGACATCGACGGCGTCGCCGAGTGTTACGCCGCGTCGATGCCGGGCTCGATGCTCTACCGCGGTCGACCGATCGCGTTCTCCGGCATCACGAGCGTCCTGACCAGCCGGATCGCGCGGCAGCGCGGTCTGGCCGGGGCGACGACCGCCGCGCTGGTGCGTCGCGCGGCGCTCGACGGGGCGACGGTGATGGGGTTGGGCATGTTCGATCAGGGGTACTACGAGCGTCACGGCTTCGGGACCGGCGCGTACGACCACTACGCGATGTTTGACCCGTCGCTGCTCAACGTGCCCTATTGCCGGCGGACTCCCGTGCGGTTGACGGCCGACGACTGTGAACAGATGCACGCGGCGCGGCTACGACGGTTGCGCGCGCACGGCGCCGTATCGCTCGATTCGTCGGCCACCACCGAGTTCACGGCCCGGCGTAGCGACGGCGACTTCGGGCTTGGCTTTCGCGATGGCGCGGGTGGCCAACTGTCGCACCATCTCTGGGTGAACCCCGACCGGCCGGGGACCGGCCCGTACAAGGTTCTCTGGATGGCGTACGAAACGTACGATCAGTTCGTCGAGCTGCTCGGTCTCCTGCGAAACCTGGGAGACCAGGTCTACCTGGTGCGCGTTGTCGAACCGGGAGGGATTCAGATCCAGGACTTTCTGGACCGTCCGTTTCGGCGTCACGCCGAGGCCAAGGGCGGCACGTACGAGACGTACAGCACGGCTGTGGCCAACTTCCAGTTTCGCGTGCTCGATGTCACACGAGCGGTCGACGCGGTCGCAAGCGCGCATTCGGCCGAAGTGTCGATCCGGATCGA
>RECL01000433.1 GCA_007694025.1 Spirochaetaceae bacterium | reverse complement strand
CGAGTACGTGCCCAGGATCAAGCCAACCATGACCGATCGTGCGCCCAGAGAGACCGCGAACGGCGACAGAATCGGAAGCAGCGCCATCGTGTCGACGAACGCGACCACGACGATGATGAAAGTGAGTATCGTCATCTCATTGGAAGTATAGCAAAATTGTAATCAAAGCGATAGTTACGCCGATCTCCGACGGAACGCCGTCGGAGACTCGCCGGTGATCCGCTTGAACTGCTTGCTGAACACGAACGGGTCTGCGTACCCGAGCTCGTCGGCAACCTGCCGGTTCGACAGTCCGTGCTGTACGATCAGTTCGCGCGCGCGGTCTATTCTCCGATGGATGCGGTACTCTCCCGGAGCCATGCCCATCCGCCGGCGGAAGACTTTTCGAAACAGCTCGTATCCGATGCCAAGGTGCGCGGCAAGCCGCGGAATCGGCGCATCGTCGCCGCCCACACCGTCGGCCAGAAGCCGACACGCCGCGAGTACCATCTCCACCTCGTGCCGCTCGTCGGGGCGCTCGCGCGCGAGGCGGACCACTTCGACGAACCACTCGTGAATCCGCAGGCCCAGAATCTCCGCGTCGTGATCGGCGATCGACCTGAGCGTGGTGCCGATCCGGGCGAATGACTGCGCGAGCGCATCGTTGACGCCCGGCTCGAGACACGCGACGTCTGCGCGAAGCACCCCAAGCGCGCGCATCGCGACCGCGACCGATGCCGGCGCGAGCACCCACTGCTCGACCCACTGCCCATCGGGCTCGACCTCGAGCGAACACGACGCCGACGGCCAATGGACGAGCACGACCCCCGGTTCGACCAGGCGTCGTTGCGCCGGGGTCGGCGCGTCCGTTGTCGTGGAGAACCATCCACGCCCTCTCATCGGGTACACCACGATCAGATCATCGTTCGAGCGGTTCGTGTAGTTCGTTCGCGCGTCGGGCTTCGTGACGTGCCCGTAGCCCCAGCGCTCGCGCTCGCCCTCCCGGACGATCGTGCGGTAGTTTGTCGTGTACGAGCCCGGGATGACCATCGCGTCCCAATTATGACATTGGATCGACCAATCGAGCAATTCCGTCGTCGACCGGGCGCTGGTACGATTACGCAGAGGCTCGGGCAGCCGCGGAAAGCCGCCGGGTAGATCCGGGTCAGGAGAGGAAGCATGGACACGTTGAGATGGGGCATCATAGGTACCGGCGCGATCGCGCACGCGTTCGCACACGGGCTCGCGCAGACCGACTCGGGCGTGCTCGTCGCGGTCGGATCACGAACCGCAGACAGCGCGAACCGGTTCGCCGATGAGTTCGGGATCGAGACCCGGCACGCGTCGTACGAGGCGCTCATTGCCGATCCTTCGGTGCAGGCGATCTACATATCGGTGCCGAACCCGATGCACGCCGAGTGGGCGATCCGCGCGGCGGAGGCGGGAAAGCACGTGCTGTGTGAGAAGCCGGTCGCGCTCAACCACGGTCAGGCGATGGCGATGGTTGAGGCAGCCCGGGAGAACGGTGTCCTGTTCATGGAAGCGTTCATGTACCGGTGCCACCCGCAGACGATGCGCCTGATCGAGCTCCTTCGTGACGGAGTGGTCGGTGAGGTTCGGATGATCCGCGCTGCATTCGGTTTCGGCGGCGGGATGACGATCGATCCGTCGCGTCGGCTCTTTTCGCCCGCGCTCGGCGGTGGGGCGATCATGGACGTCGGCTGCTACCCGGTATCGATGGCGCGGCTGGTGGCCGGCGCCGCGACCGGGGGTGACTTCGCGAACCCCGTTGAGGTCGTCGCAGCGGGCCGTCGCGGCGAAACCGATGTCGACGAGTGGGCAGCGGCGGTGCTGAAGTTCGACAGCGGCATCGTCGCGCAGGTCTCGACCGCGGTCCGAGCTTCGCTCGACAACAGTCTGGAGGTCTACGGCTCCGACGGACGGATCACCGTCGCCAATCCGTGGGTCGCGAACCGAAAGGATGCCGACAACGGTCGCATCGTCGTCACCGTGAACGGCGAGACGACCGCGCACGAGGCCCCGACCGATCGCACGTCGTTCGCGTACGAAGCCGACGCATTCGCCGCGGCCGTTGCGGCCGGTAGCAGCCGCGTGGCGTACCCGGCGATGAGTCCCGACGATACGCTCGGCAATATCGCGGTGCTTGACCGGTGGCGCGAAGCGGTCGGCGTCGTCTTTCCCGACGAAACCGAATCAGCTGGTCGGCCTGCTCGCGGTCGGCTCGCGGTGCGCGCCGACGCGAAGATGGAGTACGGCCAGATTCCGGGGCTGGACAAGCGGGTCAGCAAGATGATCTTCGGGTGCGACAACCAGCAGACCTTCGCGCACGGCGCGGCGGTCTGGGACGACTGGATCGAGCGCGGCGGCAACGCGTTTGACACGTCGTGGGTATACGGGCGCGGCACGCAGGAGGTGCTGCTTGGGAAGTGGATCAAGGCGCGCGGCATTCGCGACGACGTGGTGGTCACGGTCAAGGGCGCGCACACCCCAAGGTGCCTGCCCGACCTCCTCACCGAGGACTTCCACACGTCGCTCGAGCGGCTCCAGTTCGATCACGCCGACATCTACGTGATGCACCGCGACAACCCGGACGTACCGATCGGCGAGTTCGTCGATGCTCTCAACGATCTGATCGCGCAGGGTCTCATCCGTGGCGCTCTGGGCGGATCGAACTGGTCGATCGATCGGTTTGAAGCGTTCAACGAGTACGCGAGCAGCCATGGGAAGCAGGGAATGGTCGTCCTCAACAACAACCTGTCGCTTGCCCGGATGGTAAAGCCGGTCTGGAACGGCTGCATTCACGTGTCCGACGCGCGCTCCCGCGCGTGGCTCGAGCGGACCGGTACGACCAACTTCTCCTGGTCGAGCCAGGCGCGCGGCTACTTCCTGAGCGAGCACGAGCGACTCAAACTCGGCCAGGCGAACTTCGAATGCTGGGACGCCCCCGACAACCGTGCGCGACGCGCGCGCGCAGAGGAGCTCGCCGCGAAGAAGGGCTGTTCGCCGATCAACATCGCCGCCGCGTACGTGCTCCGTCAGCCGTTCCCGAGTTTCGCGCTCGTCGGCCCGCGGACGATACACGAGACCGCGACGACGATTCCCGCGTTCGACGTCGATCTGACGCGCGAAGAAATCGACTGGCTCTGGGGCAAGGAGGAGTCGTGAAGCTGTCGTTCATGACGCTCGGGTGTCCCGAGTGGAGTCTCCAGACGATCATCGACCGCGCCGTCGAGTACGGGTATCAGGGCGTCGATATCCGCGGAGTGCAGGATGCGCTCGATGTGACCGTGTTGCCCGAGTTCACGACGCGTGTCGCAGAGACCCGGCGGCGGTTCGACGACGCGGGACTCCGGGTCTGCACGATCAGTTCGAGTCTACGCGTCTGCGATCCCGAACGTCGGACCGACAATCTGGACGAGGCGAAGCGGACTATCGATGTGGCAGCCGGTTTGGGCGCAGAGAACGTGCGTGTGTTCGGCGGTGGTCCGGTTCCTGAGATCGGTCACGAGGCAGCCGCGAAGATCGGTGTGGAGACGATGGAGGCGGTGCTCGCGCTTGACGGCGCGGAGTCTGTGCGGTGGCTCTTCGAAACGCACGACCACTGGATTCGAAGCCGCGACTGCTCGCTCCTGCTGAGTGAGATCGCCTCGCCGTCGTTCGGCGCGCTCTGGGATATCGGTCATACGTCGCGCGTCGGCGGGGAGACGCCCGAGCAGACCTTCGCAGCGTTCGGCGACCGAATCGGGTACGCGCACATCAAGGACGCGGTCTACGACCCCGATCATCCGCAGGCGATGGACGACGGTTGGCGCTACGTTCCGGCGGGAACCGGATCTCTCCCGCTGGCCGCCGGGCTCGCCTTGCTGCGACAGCGTGGTTACAGCGGCTGGGTCACCTTTGAGCACGAAAAGCGCTGGCATCCAGAACTGCCCGAGCCCGAGCAGGCGTTCCCGGCCTTCATAGAGTGGTTTCGCTCGCTGTAGGCGCGGGCTGCGGCCGCAGAGCCCGCG
>RECL01000275.1 GCA_007694025.1 Spirochaetaceae bacterium | reverse complement strand
AGACTGTTCACCGCGTCGGCAAGGTGTTCCGACAGGTCGGCGTCGGTTCGGATCGCGTTCAGGAAGAACGCCTGTTCGCGGTCGCAGAGCGCCTGATGGTCGGGTTCTTCGCTCATGTCGATCAGTTCGTCGTGCGCGTCGCGGCCGCCGGAGGCGACCCGATGGACCAGAAGCGCGTTCGTCTTCGTGTGAGCGTCGATATCGGCCGACGCCGGACCGCGCGCCGCGGCCGCCGACGGATCCACGATACTCACGCTGCCGCCGGGACCCACGACGTCCTTCACGAAGAACGCAGTCTCGCTCATCATCGGGCCCCAGCCGGCCTCGTACCAGCCGACCGAGCCGTCCTCGAAGACCACGTGCAGATGGCCGTAGTTGTACATGTCCGGATCGATCTCATCGGTCAGCCTCGCCCCAATCGCCTGGACGCGCACCGGCCGGCTCCGCGTCATCTGGCACATCACGTCGACGTAGTGGACGCCGCAGTCGACGATCGGCGACATCGACTTCATCAGCGCCTTGTGCGTTTCCCACGCGGCCCCATCGCTCTGCTGGTTCAGGTTCATCCGCATCACAAGCGGCGTACCGAGCGTCCGTGCGATCCGGATGAACTCGGTCCACGCGGGATGGACGCGAAGGATGTAGCCGACGACGACCTTGACGCCGCGTTCGGTCGCGATCGAGACGATCTGCTCGGCGCGATCGACGGTCGTGGCGAGCGGCTTCTCGACAAAGACGTGCATGCCAGCCTCGATAGCTCGACGGGCGTAGTCGTAATGCGTGTCCGGGTACGACGCGATGCAGACCGCATCGGGTGCGGTCGCGTCGATCGCGTCGTCGAGCGACGCGAACTCAGGCGTGCCGAGTTCGGCGGCGAGCGGACCACGCCGTCGCGAAGAGGGGGCGACGATCCCCGCGAGTTCGAACCCCGGGTTCGCGTGATACGCGCGCGCGTGCGACGAGCCCATCGACCCGGCCCCGACGACCACCACACGAACGCGTTCTGATCCGACGCTCATAGACCCTCCCGCGAAAGCTCCTTCATCTCGGAGCAGATCCGAAGATGGTACGGACTCGCTACCGGCCCGTCCAGAAGCGGGTCGTTGGTCTGCGCCATCCATCTGGCAAGGTGCTCCTTGAACCGCTGTCGCAGCTGCTGATGCGCGGGATCGCGGGCGAGGTTGTTCGACTCGTCGGGGTCGGCGTGCAGATCGTAGAGCTCCTCGCGCTCGCTCTTTCTGATCGGAAACCGGAACCACGTGTATCGCGGTGCCGTGGCGATCCGAACGTCGTAGAGCGTCTGCGCGTCGAAATTCAGGATGTAGCGATACCGGTCGGTTCGTAGCGCGCGCATCGGATCGTAGTTGTCGTGGTAGGTCTTCTCGTGGTAGACAGCCTCCCGCGGCGTCCACGCTCCACCACCGCCTACGAGCGGCTGCAGCGCCTGCCCGACCGCGCCGGAGGGCGGTTCGATTCCGCACGCGCCCAGGATGGTCGGGTAGAGATCGACGTGGCTGACGAGTTCGTCGGACCGGGTGCCGCGCTCCCACCCGCCGCCGGCCCACGCAACAAACAGAAACACCTCGACGCCCGGGTCGAACAGCGTGCCCTTGGCGCGAGGGAAGTCGATCCCGTGGTCGGTCGTGAAGACCAGGATCGTGTTCTCCATGCCGCCTGCAGCTTCGAGCGAGTCGAGCACCTCCCCGACGCCACGGTCGAGCGCGTTGATAGCGCCCTGCTGTTCGGCCATCTCCCGGTCGATCTCCGGGCTGTCGATCAGGTAGGGCGCCTTCCAGACGCCTCGCTCGGAGAACGGCTCGGCGTCTTTGGTCCACTCGCGATGGGTTTCGTGGCACCCGATCTGGAGGTAGAAAGGCCGGTCGCCGGGTCGCCCGGCGAGCCACGCAGAGATGTCGGCTCCGACGCCGGCGAGCGACTGCCCGCCGTTGTGCCCGGTTCCG
Organism: Spirochaetaceae bacterium; assembly: GCA_007694025.1. Taxonomy (GTDB): domain Bacteria; phylum Spirochaetota; class Spirochaetia; order DSM-27196; family SLST01; genus SLST01. The sequence goes on along the minus strand of RECL01000275.1, from coordinate 2,050 downwards.
GGCCCGTGGAGCGACGTCTCGAAGCCGACGCTCGCGAAGTCGGTGGTCTCGTGCTCGAAGCCGCACAGCACGCTCTCGTATCCGTTCGCCGCGAAGACGTTCGCAAGGTGCCGCTCCTTCGTGCGCAGATCCCAGCCGCCGAGCATATCGCCGGGGAGCCCCATCATGCCGTTCTGGTGCGGGTAGAGCCCGGTCAGAAGCGCCGCGCGCGCCGGCGCGCACAGCGGCGTCGTGCAGTACGCGCGGTCAAAGGTGGTCCCCATCCGCGCGAGTCGCTCGAAGTTCGGCGTGTCGACGGTGTCGTAGCCGTACGGCGAAAGGAAGCGTCCCGTATCGTGGCTGATAAAGACAACGACGTTTGGTCTGTTCATGTGAGCTCCTGGGTGTCCTCGGTGTATCCGACACTCTACACCCATCGCGCGCGGTCGGTCACGTTGGCCGGTTTGCTCGCCGTCGCCCTTCCCCGACCGATCCGCTCAGGCTATACTCGGCCCATGTCGTCAACCTACCAGCCCAACATCGTCTTCATCCTGACCGACCAGCAGCGCTACGACACGGTCGCGGCGCTCGGGTTCGACCACATGGAGACGCCGAACCTGGACCGGTTGGTGAACGAAGGGACGACCTTCACGAACTGCTTCATCACCGCGCCGTCGTGCTGCCCGTCGCGCGCGAGCCTTTTCCAGGGGTACTACCCGCACACGACCGGCGTGTACAAGAACGGCGATACGTGGACGACGACCTGGGTCTCCGACCTTGCCGACGCGGGGTACCGGTGCGTGAACGTCGGGAAGATGCATACGGTGCCGTTCACAACGCCCGCCGGATTCCACGAGCGCTACGTCGTGGAGAACAAGGACCGCTACCTGGAGGGTCGCTACTTCTTCGACGAGTGGGACCGAGCATTGCGGGCACGCGGGCTCGTGAAGCAGCAGCGCGAGCTCTATCGGCTGCGCGATGACTACGACAAACGGATGGGCGCGTTCACGTGGGACACCGACGCCGATATGCACAGCGACAACTTCGTCGGGGGGATGGCGGCGTGGTGGACGAAGACCTACCCGATCAGGCAACCGCTCTTCATGCAGATCGGCTTCCCCGGTCCGCATCCGCCCTACGACCCGACGCCGGAGGCACTCGAGCGCTACCTGCGCAAAGAACTGCCACTGAAATCCTGGTCACGAGAGGAGATCGACGCGCAGCCCGAGCCGATGCGCGCGCTGCGGCGCCACATGATCGACGTCGACCACGACTCGGTCGTCCATCTGGACGCTCCATCGCCCGAGCAACTTCACTACCAGCGCGCGAGCTACCTGGCGAACGTTACGATGATCGACGCACAGGTGGGTGCTCTGATGCAGACCCTCGCCGACCAGAAGATGCTCGACGACACGGTGATCGTGTTCTCGAGCGACCATGGCGACGGACTGTGCGACCACGGCCAGAGCCAGAAGTGGACGATGTACGAGGAGATCGTCCACGTCCCGGCAATGATCTGGATGGGCGAATCGGTGCGAAAGCACTTCGGAGGCCCTGCGGCCGGCACCAGGGTCGACTCGCTCGTGTCGCTCTTCGACCTGGGTCCGACGATGCTCGAGCTCGCGGGAGTCGCGCGCGACCCGCAGATGGAGGCGATATCGCTTCTGCCGCTTCTGGGCTTCGCATCGGGAGTCGGTGACGGTGGCACGCCGCCGGAGCGGGTAGAGTCGGGCACGACGGCGAAGTCGGGCGAAGCGGTCGCGGTCAGCGACTCGGTCTGGGACGTGTCGATCCCGCGACCCGCGTACGTGAACAGAGACGGAAGCCGCGAGTACGTGTTCGCCGAGCACGGCCGCGACAACATCCTGGAAGGCACGTCGGTCATGACGATGGTTCGCGACCCGCGCTGGAAACTGATCGTCTATGATAATGACGAGCACGGCCAGCTCTTCGACCTGCAGAGGGACCCAGACGAGCGGCGCAATCTATGGAACGACCCTGCGGCAGGTAACGAGCGCCGGCGCCTGGAGTCGGTGCTGACGACGTGGTACCGAGAGAGCCTCTACCAGAC
>RECL01000386.1 GCA_007694025.1 Spirochaetaceae bacterium | reverse complement strand
AGCTCGTCTTCGATGCGTTCTCGTACGTCGGGTTCAACGCGCCGGACGCGCTGGTTAAGGTTGGGGTGACGTGGGCACCCGCCGACGCGCTCTCGTTCCGCGCGGAGGGGAATCTCTTCTTCGGCGATGAGGGACAGTTCGGAGCGTACGACGACAACGACCTCGTCGTGATCTCCACTCGCTACAGTTACTGACTCTCTACAACAACCGCCTCGTCCGCCGCGTGCGCGGCGGCGACGGCGTCGGCGAGCTGATCGAGCTCTGCGAACGTCTCGTCGGTCGGCAGGCCCTTCTGCATGATGGTGGCGAGCACCTCCACCTTCAGGTTGGGGATCATCGCAGCGATCTGGTCGACCGCCTTGGACTGCCAACCGTACGATCCGATGATCGCCGCGTACTTGAGCTTCGGCCGCAGCAGGTTCGCCAAGTAGGTGGCGTAGACGACCGAGGGATGGGGCCCGAACTGAACGGTCGGCGTACCGACGATGATCGTCGCGGCATCGACCAGCGCGATCGCGAGCTTCCCGATGTCGGTCACGGCGAGGTCGAAGGCGTTTACCGTGACTCCCCGACGCGAGAGCGCGTCGATGAGGTACGACACCATCTGATGCGTGCTTCCGTGCATGCTGACGTACGGGAGGACCACCTCGTTCTTCATCTGCGGTGAGACCCAGTCGCGGTACGCGTCGACGATGAACGCCGGTTCGTCGTAGAGCGGTCCGTGACTCGGCGCGATGACTTCGAAGTCGAGCGCGGCGACCTTGTCGAGATTTTTCTTGATGATGTGGCGGAACGGCATCATGATCTCCGCGAAGTAGCGCTTGGCCGCCTCGTAGACCTGAGGTTTGTCGGTAACGTAGACGTTGGTCGTCGCGAGATGCGATCCGAAGAAGTCGCACGAGAAGAGGATCTTTGACTCCGGCAGGTGCGCCACCATCGTCTCGGGCCAGTGCACCCACGGGGTCGACACGAAGGTGAGCGTCTTGTCGCCGAGCGAGATTGACTCGCCGTCGTCGACCACGCGGATTCGGTCTTCCGCGACGTGCAGCTGCGTCATCAACAGCTCCTGAGCCTTCATGCTGCTGATCACCTTCGCCTTCGGGTACTTCGCAAGGACGTCCGGAATCACTCCGGAGTGATCCTGTTCGGAGTGGAGCGACACGACGTAGTCGAGGCTGGGGACCGCATCGAGCTCGTCGAGCAGCGTGTCGCGGAGCTCGGGGTCGGTGGTGTCGACGAGCGCCGTGGCGGTCGAGCCTTCCACGAGGTACGCGTTGTAGCTCGTCCCGTCGGGCAGCGGGATGAGCGCATCGAACAGCCGGCGCTCCCAGTGCACCGACGCTATGAGCTTAACTCCTGGCCTGATCTCTCTCGCGTGCATGGGTTGCCTCCTGGCTCTCTCTACCATAATTCGGTATGGGCACCGCGTCCATGTGATTGACCTCGACGCCTCCCTATTCTATATTCCTATTATTATTGGAATATAGTGTGAAAGAAGAACAGTTCAAACAGATTGTCTATCGTGAAATCGCGGACGTCGTGTCGGCGCTCGGTGAGCCGCGTCGGCTCGAAATACTCGAGATCTTGAGCCAGTGCGAGCGCAACGTCGACTCGCTCGCGCAGATCCTCGACGCGGGGGTTACGACCGTCTCGCACCACCTCCAGGTCCTCAAGCGCGCCCGGCTGGTGGAGGAGCGCAGGCAGGGCAGGTTCGCGTACTACTCGACGACCGCCACGGCGCTTCGCCTCTGGGATCTGATCTCGGAGATCGCGGCGCAGGAGATCGCGGTGGTCAGGTGCGCGATGGACGACATCTTCTCCAACAGCACGAGTCGCGAAACCATCGACTTCGAGGAGCTCAAGCGGCGAGTCGCCGACGGAGAAGCGGTCATCATCGACGTGCGTCCCGAGGAGGAGTATGCCGCCGGGCACGTTCCCGGGGCGCTTTCGGTCTCTCTCGAGCGACTCACCGAGAAGCTTGCCGAGCTGCCGCGCGACACGCCGATCCTCGCCTACTGCCGCGGACGCTACTGCGTGCTCTCGCACGAGGCGACGCTCGTGCTCGCAGAGAGGGGCTACACGGTATCGCGCCTCTCCGAGGGGATCGCTGAGTGGAAGGCCGCCGGAGCCACGCTTGAAACCATCAATTCATAGCCAACGAGAATCAGAGAGGAGATCACGACGCGGCTGCGTGCGCGAAGAGCGGGCAGACGACGCCGAACGGCTACTACAACATCGAGCGCATGATCAAGGCCGTGGCGCTCGGGAAGGCCGAGCTCGGAGTGTGCGGCAGCTGCATGGACGCCCGGGGAATGACCGACGACGAGCTCGTGAAAGCGGCGCACCGTAGCACGATGGACGAGCTCACCGACTGGACGAGCTGGGCCGACAAGGTGATCACATTCTAACGATCAGGAGCGATGCCGCATGAGTAGTGCCGAACGACCGATCTACCTCGACTACAACGCCACGACACCGCACGACCCGGAGGTCGTGCAGGCGATGCGGCCCTTCCTCGAGTCCGAGTTCGGCAACCCGTCGAGTAGCCACGTCTACGGGTCACGCCCGCGGCAGGCCGTGGCAGACGCGCGGCAGCACGTGGCGGCGCTCATCGGCGCTGCGCCCGAGAACATCGTCTTCACCAGCGGCGGGACCGAGTCGAACAACTACGCGATCCTCGGATCCGCGCGCGCGCTGCGGCAGAAGGGGCATCACATTATCACGTCGAACATCGAGCACCCTGCGGTGTCCGAGACGTTCACGGCGCTTGAGTCCGAGGGGTTCACCGTGACCCGCCTTCCGGTCGACGAGTTCGGCATGGTCGCTCCTGAGGAGTTCGAGTCGGCGATCCGACCCGACACGATCCTCGTCTCGATCATGCACGCGAACAACGAGATCGGTACGATCGAGCCGATCGAAGCGATCGCACGAATAGCCTCCCGGCATGGGGTCCTCGTGCACACCGACGCGGCGCAGTCGGTCGGGAAGATCCCCGTGGACGTTACGGCGCTCGGCGTAGACATGCTGACGATCGCCGGGCATAAGCTCTACGCGCCGAAGGGCGTCGGAGCACTCTATCTGCGTTCCGGCGTGGAGCCGCAGCGGATCATGCACGGCGGCGGACAGGAGGGCGGCTACCGGGCAGGCACCGAGAACGTGCTCGAAGTCGTCGGGCTCGGAGCCGCGTGCAGGATCGCGAAGCGCGACTTCGACCGCAACCGGCAGGCGATGCTTTCGAGTCGCGACCTGCTCCACGAGCGGATCACGGCCGACTGCGATGTTCGGCTCAACGGCCACCCGCAGCTCCGCCTGCCGAACACGCTTAACGTGAGCTTCCGCGGCGTCACCTCGGACGCGCTGATTGCCGCCGTCGCCGACGTCGTCGCGGTCTCCGTCGGCTCGGCGTGTCATTCGGACGCGGTTGCGCTCTCTCCGGTGATCGAGGCGATCGGGACGGCGATGGAATGGGCCCGGGGGACGATTCGTTTCTCCACGGGAAAACTCACGACCGCAGCAGAGATCGAACGCGCGGCGGGTGCGATCAACCGGGCCTACGCGTCATTGGTGCGAGGCAGTACACAGACACAGAATTGAGCCTCACCCCGCCGCCGCGCTACGCGAACGGGTTCACGACCCGGAGCCCGTCGACCTGCAAACCGTCCTGAAGTCCGTGCATCATGAGCCGTGTGCATCGTGCTGAGATCGCGCGCGCGATCGGCACACGGTTCGGGCATCCTCCCGGCCGATGCCGGGAGTCAGCTTCTGCGTCGCGGTGACGTAGAACTCGTTCAGAACCTGAGCGCTCACGACGAGCGTTCCCTCACCGATTCCTCGGGCTATCAACTCGTCCGCGATCGATTGCTTACGCTGATCGCGCGCGTCCTTCGAACATAGAATGATGTTCGTGTCGAAAAACGCCCTATCGCTCATGCACGGAATCGCGAGAAGGGTAGCGCTGCCCGGCGGGACCGAGCATCACGCCTGGGACACTTCGAAACTGATCGCGCGCGCGTTCCCTTCGCTCCCGGTCGTGACGTCGTTCC
>RECL01000256.1 GCA_007694025.1 Spirochaetaceae bacterium | reverse complement strand
GGGGTGGGCGCGGCTTACCCCGGGGGGGTGGCGCGCCGGGCCGGCGCCGGGCGGGTAGCCGCCGCTTACCCTGCCCTTCGACGAAGCGTTCGGCGTGCTCAACGCCGACGATCCGGTCTACGATTACTTCCGATCGGCTACGGCGGCGCCGACACTGTCGTATTCGCTCGGCTCAGGAGGTGCGATCGCCGACGTGTACGCTTCCGGAATAGACCCGTCACCCGCGTCGACATCGTTCGTGCTGCACACGCCAATCGGGTCGTCACGGTGCACGCTGCCGGTACCTGGACCATTCAACGTCGCGAACGTGCTCGCGGCAAGCGCCGTCATCGCCGGTCTGGTCGCGGTGAGCGTTGAGGAACTTGTCGACGCGATCGCGTCTCTGCGACCGGTGCGCGGGAGGATGAACGTTTTGCTCGCCGCGCCATTCACCGTCGTTGTCGACTTCGCGCACACGCCCGGGTCGTTCGACGCGGTGCTTCCGTTCTTTCGAGAACACACGCCGGGCAGGCTCATCGTCCTCTTCGGATCGGCCGGGGAGCGCGACCCCGGCAAGCGTCCGATGCAGGGAGCGATTGCGGACCGCTACGCCGACCTGATCGTGCTCGCCGACGAAGACCCGCGCGGAGAGGACGCTACGGCGATTCTTCGGGAGATAGCGGCGGGATGCACGACGCACACCTTCGGCGACGATCTGTGGCTGATCAACGATCGGCGCAGCGCGATTGAGCACGCGTTCGCGCTCGCACGGCCCGGGGATACGGTACTGCTTCTAGGAAAGGGACACGAAACGTCGATCATCGGACCCGAAGGGGCCGCTTCGTGGGATGAGATCTCCGTGGCTTCACAGCTGCTCGAGTCGGCGGGATACGGGCCTGTCGGGTAACCAGGCGTCGACGCGACGGCTCACCAGTGGTTGAACGAAATCACCCGCTCGGTCGGCAGTCTGGGGCTCGGTTCGACCGGCCGGTCGGCGGCTGGTTGTCCGACGGTCAGCAACAGTACGACGCGCATCGAGTACGGTACGGTGAGGATGCTCTTCACGTCGTCCTCCCGGAACGTGGTTACCAGACAGCTGCCGAGCCCCTCGTGCACCGCCTGCAGCATCATGAAGCTCGCGGCGATCGACAGATCCACCGGATACGACAACTGACCGTTCGGCATCTTGTACTCGATGTTGGTCGTGCACAGAGCGATCACCGCGGGGGCCTGTCCGACGTACTCCTGCCCGAAGCATGCTTCCTGGACCCTGAGCCGAAGGTCGTGATCGGTGAGAACGACGAATCGCCAGCTCTGCCGGTTCTTGGCCGATGGAGCGCGTCGGCCGGCTTCGAGGATCCGGTCCAGCGCGGCAGGATCGATCGGGGCGGACGTATAGCGTCGGACGCTCGCGCGACGCTCGATTTCGGGCAGCAGACCCATCTCCATCCCCTTGACCCATCTTACGGCTTTTCCATATGGTGATCAACACGATGCGCAGACTCGCCGGGATCCTATGGCTCGCAGTTGCTGTGACAGCCGGGGTTTCGGCGTTTTCTGTCGACGCGGCCCGAGCCGAACGGTACGCCGAGCGGATCAGATCCATGTACCCCAGAACCGAGGCTTCGGAAGGCGAACGCGATCTGATCGCCTTTGTGACCGAAGTAGTCACCGAAGCCGGATACGCTCCGCGGCGCATCGGCTTCGATCGCGCGTCGAGCATGCACAGCTTCTCGCACTCGATCGAGGTCGTCGTGCCCGGTTCGCTCGACGCGACGATCGTAATCGCGACGCCACTGGACCATCGCGCTGGAACACCGCCTGACGACGACGGCAGCGCGTCGATCGCGGCGGCACTCGCACTGATCGACGCGCTCGCGGTTGCTGAGACTCGCAACACGTACCGCTTCCTGTTTCTCAGCGGTGAGTTTCGCGATGCAGGCGAGAACCCGCTTGGCACGCAGCGGTTTCTCGCCGACTACTTCCCGGAGGGTCCGCACGCGATGGTCTACCTTGACGCGTCGCAGCTCCCGTTCCGGCTTGAGACCGGCGGGGGCGGCGCAGTGTCGCCGTCCTGGCTTATTGCCGACACCGTCGACACCGCGGCACAGATCGGCTTCGACATCGTCGTCCGGACCAACCTGAATCAGGTTCACCGACTGGGTGTATCGACGTCGAGCGAACCGCTGCGCCGATTCCTGGTGGCGGGCATCCCGGGCATCTACGTCGGGTCGGGCGCTGTCGGCTTGCGCCCGCCGGTGGTGGGTGAGATCGCCGTCGATCTGGCGCGATTCCTGGCGGCCTGGAGCGCACGGTACGAACACGGCATCCCCGGCACCTGGGACCAGCACTACCTCTACTTCCAGATTGCAGGACGCCAGATCGTGATCGGTGAGCAGTTCTTCATCGTGATCCTGCTCACGGTCACACTTGTGACGCTGCTGTACGCGCTGGTGTTCCGCCGCCGCTTCGCCCGATACCTGCGGACGATCGGCCGCAACGTGTGGAACCTTCCATTGCTGTTTCTGCTGATCTTTGGCTTCCTGAGCGCGAGCACGTACCTGATCGAGCTTTTTCTCCGCGTTCGGCGTTTCCCGACGATGTGGGAGTACTACCCCGCGGCATTCGTGGCGCTCAAGGTGCTTCTTTCGGTCCTGCTCTTTTCGGTTACGGCCCAGTTCCTTCGTTACCTTCCCCTCTCCAAGAACGGCAGTTTCTACTCCGCGTCGGCGCTGCTGGTCCTGTTCATCGACGTCCTGCTATTCAGCGCGATCAACCTCTCGTTCGGCTACTACTTCGTCTGGGCATACGCGGCGGCGTTCCTGTTTTCGGTCACACGCGGGAAGACGGCGAAGACCGTCACGCTTCTGATCGCGCCACTCGTCCTGTTGGTTGCGGCTGCTGAGGTTGTCAGGGTCCCCGAAATCAGGTTCATCCGGACGATTCTGCTGTCGACTCGCGGCGACCTTGTGCTGTCATTCGTGACGATACCCTTCCTGCTGATGCTGATTCGGCTGGACTTCATGATACGGCATCCGATCCGTGGCCGCCGCAGTTTCGCACTGCGTGCGGCGTCGCTCGGGTCCGGCGTGGGGGTCGCAACGATAATCGTATTCGTCGTTGTCAGCTCACCGTTTTCGGGCCAACGACCGCAACCGGTACATGCGGTCGAGACGATCGACTACCCGAACCTCACGCGATCGCTCGAGGTGTCGAGTCCCGCTCCACTCGGTACGCTGCGCGTCAGCTTCGCAGGGATCGAACACCAGATCGACACGCGGGATCGCAGCTGGCGAGTGGAGAGCCCCGTGTTACCCGATGTCCTGTCCGCGCGCCTGGTCTACTCCGAGTTCCTCGACCGCGACCGGGCCGAACTGACGATCGATGCGCCTCAGCCAATCGAGTATCTGACGGTGGAGTTCTTCTCCACGGACCCGGTGATCGTGTTCGACGCCAACTTCCCGTTCTCGGTCGCCTCCGATCAGCGCAGCGCGCGGCTCTTCGTGGGTGCCCGTCCTCCGCTGCCGCTGCGCGTCGAGTACACTGTCGGTGGCGTCCCTCCCGGTATCAACATCACCGCCACGTCGCGCGTCCACCCTGTACCGGTCCGAATCGATGGCCGCGCGCTCGACGTATCGACCGAACTCCTGATACGCACGCGGTTCACCCAGTGAGCGCCCCGGTCTTTCTCCATGTCGACATGGACGCGTTCTACGCATCGGTCGAACAGCGCGATCACCCCGAGTACGCGGGTAGACCGGTCATCGTCGGGGCTGCGCCGGGGCACCGCGGGGTGGTGTCCGCATGCTCGTACGAAGCACGGACATTCGGGGTTCACTCGGCGATGCCGATCAGTCAGGCGTACCGGCTGTGCCCGCACGGGGTGTACCTCCCGGTTCGCATGAAGCGGTACCAGGAAGTCTCCTCGCGGATCATGACGATCCTCGCCGGCTTCTCGCCGGCGGTCCAGCAGTTGTCGGTCGACGAGGCGTTCCTCGACATGAGCGGAACACAACGCCTGTTCGGTCAACCGATCGACGTCGCGCGATCGATCAAGTCGGCCGTGAAGGAGCAGAC
>RECL01000211.1 GCA_007694025.1 Spirochaetaceae bacterium | reverse complement strand
GGGCGGAGTCGGCGATCTTTATCGGTACCGCACCGTTGCGCGCGGAGGTGATCGTCAACGGCGTGCCGGTCGGCGCGACGCCGATCCTGCTCCGTGATCAGGAACCTGGGCCCTACCAGATCTCGATCCGGAAGCCTGGTTACCTGCCGGTCGACACCGTCGTAGAGCTCGCGGACGCGTCGGTAGAGTCGATATCGGTTCGGCTCCGGCCGAACACCTTCGTCGCATCGTTTTCGGCCGACCGGACGATCGCGGCGGGAACGCCGTTCGAGCGGACCGCAGCGACGCTGATGCTTCCCGAAGGACAGTACGAGCTCACCGGATCGGGCGTCGATCTGATTCTCAGGCCGGTCTACCCGCACGAGTCGGCGCTGCGCGCGGCGCGCATCGTCACGATCGCCGGGGCCGTCGTCGCGACGATATCGACGATCGAAGACGCCTTCGTGATCGACGGCAGGTCGTTCTTCACCAGCTACCTCCCGACGCCGGGGACGATCGCGTCGTGGACGCTCGCTATTGGCGCCGGCGGATTCTGGTGGGCGCTCGAACGCGACAAGGCTCGGCATCTGGAACAGAGCGTGATCCTCCCGTACGACGGCGGGCTCACCGCGTCGGAGGCGGAACGGATCTTCCGCGACGGCGACGCAGCGCTCGAAGCCGGAAACCTGTCGCGCGCGCTCACGCAGTACAACCGGATCCTCGCCGACAGCACCGACAGCGAGTACCTGCCGCAGGCGCTCTATAAGGCAGCGCAGATCTACAGCGTCTCCGGCGACGGCAAGCTTGCGGCGCGGCTTTTGGAGCTGCTGATTGACGACCTGCCCGCGATCGACGTGTACGACCGCGCGTTGTTCACGCTCGCGCAGATCTACGAACAGACCGGTCTGTTCAACCGGGCCGCCGAACTGCTGGAGTCGATGCTGTTCGCCGACCCGCTCTTTGACCCGCGCGACGTGGAGAGCGATCTGGAAGCGCTCCGCGAGCGTAGCGGAGGAGCCCGATGACAAGAGTGATCGCCGCCTTCGCGCTCGTGATGGTAGCCGCCGCGGCCGGCGCGTCGCCGACCTTACTGTCGACACCCCCGGACCAGATCGACACGATTCTTCAGCTCATCGACGTTGTTGCGTCGGCGGAGGAGGAAGTGCTCTCCGACCGATCGCTGTCCGACGCGGAAGTCGATGAACTGCGCCAGCTTGCACGACGGGCTGACGATCTGGGCGCTGAAGACCTGGGCGCACGCACGCGGGCGCTTCTTGCGATCGCGCGCGGCCCAGCGCCCGGCGTCGGGCGCCTGCCGGCACCTGGGGCTCCGCTTACGACGCGCCCGCCGGTACTGCGCCAGGAGAGCCCCGGATTCCGGACGTGGTCGCGGGTCCTGGCCGGCGGCGCCGCGTCTTCGATCGTGCTCTCCGGAGTCTTCGCGACGATTACCGAACGCGACTATCAGCGCTGGAAGGCGGAAACCGACCCGGCCGCCGGAGAAGAGCTCTACGACGCGTGGCGCGGGTACGAGATTCTGAGCCTTTCGTTCGGCGGACTCGCCGTCGTCGCCGGCGGCGTGGGACTGCCCGTGCTCTTCTCCGTCTCTACACCCCCACGACCGGTGCCGGTGAGCCCGGAGGTTCCGCTGCGCTCCGAACTCGAGCGCGAGCTCAGGCTGGCCGAGCTTTACGCCGAACGCGCTTCGGTCGTCGCGTCGCTCGACGGCATCGCGACCGCGAATCAGCGTCGCACGGCGATCATGACCGCAGGATGGATCGCGGGCGGCGTCGGCACGGTCGCGGCGATCACGGCATTCACGCTGGCCGAGCAGCGCTACCGGATCTACGTGAACGCGCCGTTCAGCGACGAAGCCGAGGCGCTACGGGGTCAGGTCCGACTGCTCGATGTGATAGGGGTCGCATCGGCAGCCACGGCAACCGTGGGGTTCGCGACCGCGGTGACGCTTCGGATAGTGACGCCGTCGCGGGGTGCACTCGAACGGAATCTTCGACAGATCAACGAAGAGATCGTCCGCGTGCGCGCAGCGCGCGTATTCGACTGAACCCGGTCATCGGCCGGGCCGCGGTGCCGCTACTTCGACGTGCGAACGATGACGCCGTTCCAGTCGGCTGGCGGCGGGCTTTTCACGAACGCGCGCGCGCGACGGATGAACTCTCCGCTCATGTGGTCGGCAGGCAGGTACTCCAGGGCCTTCGCAAAGTACGGGATCGACTGCTTGAACATGCGCTTGTAGAAGAGCCTGATCCCTTCGTGATACGCCTTCCAGCCGACCTTCTCCGATTCGGTCAGGATCAGCGTCGCCGTATAGACCGCTTCACCGGTCGTCTTGCCCTTCACCTGCACGAAGTCGATGAACCGGCACGGCAGCCACTCCTTGACCTTGCGGTACACGCTCTTGGAGAAGATCAGCCCCTGATGGTAGTCCTTCGTCAGGCCTTCGAGCCGTGAACAGTAGTTGACCGAATCGCCGATGACCGTGTAGTCCATCTTCTTTTCGGTACCGATGTTACCGACCGTCACCAGGCCGTAATGGATGCCCATGCCGGTCTTGAACTCGGGCTTCCCTTCGGCGACGTGGCGCGCGTTGAAATCACGCAGCGCCTCCTGCATCTCGAGTCCCGCGCGAACCGCCTGGAGCGCGTCGTCGTCGTGCCGCACCGGCGCGCCAAAGAACGCCATGATCGCGTCACCGATGTACTTGTCGACGATCCCGCCGTGAGCAACGATGATATCGACGAGTCGCTCGAAGTACTTGTTCAGACTGACGACCAGCTCGTCGGGCATGAACTTTTCGGAGATCGTCGTGAAACTGCGAATGTCGGAGAAGAGGATCGGGAGCACGACCTCCTTGCCGACCAGGGCCGCTTCCGGGTTAGCAAAGATCGTGTCGATGACGTCCTTCGGGACGTAGCGCTGGAAGATGTTGCGGATCTTGCGCTCATTGCGCTGCGCGATCACCGCGCGCAGCGCGAACCCGCGGATCTGCCGGTCGGCGCCTTCGAGCTTGGCGAGCATCCGGTTGAAGGTACGCGCCATCGCACCGATTTCGTCGCGGTACTCGACGCGGACGCGCCGCGACAGGTCGTTTGTCTGCGTGATGTCGAGCATCGCGGTGACCATGCGCGACAATGGACCGGTCAGAATCGACGCGAAGGCCAGGAGGAGCGCGAGCGCGACGGTCGTTGCCGCACCGAGGATGTAGTACGTGCGCGTCGTGATCTGTTCGACCTCGGCGAAGAAGTTTTCGCGCGTGTCGGTTACCAGAACGAACCAGCCGAACGGCGGGAACGCGAACGCCTGGGTGACCCGATCGACTCCGGCGATGCGCACGTCCTGCCAGCCTTCGCGTCGCGCAGCGGCGCGCTCGGCCAGATCTGCGCGCTCCGCGGTCGACAGCATGATTCCTTCCGCGGTCGTCATGACGATCGCTCCGGAGCGGTCGACAGCCAGAATAAGCTCGCTGTCCGCGCGTAGCAGCGTTCGCGCGTACGACTGCACGGCGCGCCGAGTCACGGTGATGTAGTCGGGGTTGTCGGCCAGATCGTTGGTAACCAGCAGATCCCACTGGTTGTCGGCGTACTTCTGGAGTTCCTGCGCCTTGAAGCCGAGCGCATCGATCGCCACGCGCGTGATCCCCGAGCGCGCCGCGAACGCAGAGCTGAACCCGACCAGAAGGATCGTGACGGTCAGCAGCGGAACTACGACGAGGACAATCTTCCAGCGGATACTCATTCTCTTACCTTGTCGGACTTCCGGCGTCACTACTTTATGCTGGCGGTTTTTGCGACGGATACCGATACTGTTGACGTGGCGGACGCAGAGCACCTCCCCGATCCCGATGACCAGTCGGTCGTGTACGACGACCTGGGCATCAACGATGAGGAGCGGGAGGACATACACCGCGAAATCGAGACGCTCGTGTCGCAGAGCGGCACGGTCGGCGAACTGGCCGCGGAGTTCCTGCGCCCGCGGCGCTCCGGCATCGGGTTGCCGGTGCTGGTCTGGGCTATCGCCGCCGCGGTGTTCGCGGGCGGCTACCTCTACCTGGACTACTACTT